>WLIQ01000017.1 GCA_009726135.1 Actinomycetota bacterium
AAAGCACCGAAGTTAATCGTTAACTTCGGTGCTTTCGTTGACCTTGGTGGCGTAGACGGACTTGTTCACGTCTCAGAGCTTTCTTGGAAGCACATTGATCACCCAGGTGAAGTTGTTGAAGTTGGCGACGAAGTAACTGTTGAAGTTCTTGAAGTTGATTTCGAGCGTGAGCGCGTTTCACTTTCACTTAAGGCCACACAAGAAGATCCATGGCAAGCATTTGCCCGCACTCACACAATCAATCAAGTTGTTCCAGGTGTTGTTACAAAGCTTGTTCCATTCGGAGCTTTCATTCGTGTACACGAAGGCATCGAAGGCCTAGTTCATATTTCAGAGTTGGCTGAACGCCATGTTGAAATTCCAGAACAGGTTGTTCAAGTTGATGATGAGCTCTTTGTAAAGATAATCGACATTGACCTAGAGCGTCGTCGTATCTCACTTTCATTAAAGCAAGCCAATGAAGGACATGAAATTGAGATCGAAGCATTTGATCCAACTCAATACGGAATGGCTGCTCGTTATGATGCTGCTGGAAACTTCATTTATCCAGAAGGTTTCGATTCTGATTCTCAAGAGTGGAAGCCAGGATATGAAACTCAGCGCGAAGAGTGGGAAAAGCAGTACGCCCAAGCTCAAGAGCGTTTCATGGCACATAAGAAGCAAAAGGCAGAAGCAAAAGCTGCCGATGCTGCTGCTACTCCAGCAGATGAAACTGCAGCTGAAGAAGTTCCAGCTGCTGAATAGGTAAGTTCGGTACTCCAAAAAGGAGTCCAGCGAAGACGCGAGAAAAGATTCTTAACCTCGCTTACTTCTACTGGGCTCCTTTTTATTTCTCCACAGTATCCTTGCGATATGCGCGTGATTGGTTTGACGGGTGGCATTGGCAGTGGAAAGTCTCTTGCTGCCGAATATTTTGCTGACCTAGGTGCTCTGGTAATTGATGCCGACCAGTTGGCTCGCGCGGCGATAGAACGCGGTTCTTCTGGCTTTGATGAAGTGGTTGCAACCTTCGGTGATTCAATTTTGAAAAACGGCGATATTGATCGGCGCGCACTGGGGGAGTTGATTTTTAAAGACCCTACTTTGAAAATCAAGCTTGAAAATATTGTTCATCCGTGGATTCGCAATCAGTTCGAAGAAGCCGTTGCTTCGCTAAAAGCTAATGAAACATTGGTTTATGAAATCCCACTGTTATTTGAAACAAAGGCTCAAGATCGCTTCGATATCGTAATCACCGTTGAAGCGTCGATGGAAAATCGGATTGCAAGGCTTCGAGCCAAGGGTCTGCATATCTCTGAGATTGAATCTCGTATCGCAGCCCAGGCAACGAGAGAACAACGCGAGTCGGTCGCTGATTTCTTAATCGAAAATGATGCAAGTGCTGATGAATTACTGCGTAAAGTTGAAAATATCTGGGAAGAACTCGCGGATAGGGATGTTAAAAAGTAGGCTTGCCGAATGCGCCCGATCTCTGAACTCCAACGAAGAGTCGAGCCCTTCCAAGTAATTAGTGATTATGTTCCAGCGGGTGATCAACCTGAAGCAATCGCCGAGATAGCTCGACGCCTTAATGCTGGCGAACAAGATGTCGTACTTCTCGGAGCAACTGGAACTGGAAAATCAGCGACAACTGCGTGGCTCATCGAAAAACTACAAAGACCTACGTTGGTCTTAGCTCCAAACAAAACGCTAGCCGCACAGTTAGCAAATGAATTTCGAGAGTTACTTCCAAATAATGCTGTTGAGTATTTTGTCTCTTATTACGACTATTACCAACCAGAAGCATATGTTCCACAGACCGATACTTTTATTGAAAAGGATTCGAGTGTTAACGATGAGGTGGAACGCCTGCGCCACTCTGCAACAAATTCTCTGTTAACTCGACGCGATGTAATTGTCGTAGCAACTGTGTCTTGTATTTATGGTCTTGGCACGCCTCAAGAGTACGTCGATCGAATGATCAAACTACGCGTAGGCGATGAAATTGAACGAAATGCACTGCTTCGCAAATTTGTTGAAATTCAATACAAGCGCAACGACGTGGCTTTCGAACGTGGCACATTCCGCGTCCGTGGAGACACCATTGAGATAATCCCGATGTATGAAGAGCTGGCGATTCGAATAGAGATGTTTGGTGACGAAATTGAAAAGATCACCACATTGCATCCTCTTACCGGTGAAATCATGCGCGATGAGACCGAGATGTACATCTTCCCGGCCACGCATTATGCGGCAGGGCCCGAAACAATGAAGCGCGCAATTGGCGACATACAAGATGAGTTGCAAGTTCAACTCAACCTCCTGGAAAAGCAAGGAAAATTGTTAGAGGCCCAACGCCTGCGAATGCGAACCACGTTTGATATCGAAATGATGGAGCAAATCGGATTCTGCAGTGGAATTGAAAACTACTCAAGGCACTTAGATGATCGAGCGGCTGGTTCTGCTCCTAATTGTTTACTTGATTATTTCCCGGAAGATTTCTTAGTTGTTATTGATGAGAGCCACGTGACAGTGCCACAGTTAGGTGCAATGTTTGAAGGCGATGCCTCACGAAAAAGAACGCTTGTGGAGCATGGGTTTAGATTGCCAAGTGCATTAGATAATCGACCTTTGAAGTTTCCTGAGTTCATAGAGCGAACTGGCCAAAAGCTTTATCTTTCTGCTACACCCGGTAAGTATGAGATGGCAAAGGTAGATGGCGATGTAGTTGAGCAAGTCATCCGCCCAACAGGACTAGTTGATCCACAGATTGTCATCAAGCCGATTAAAGGTCAGATTGATGACTTGCTCAATGAAATAACAATACGCGCAGAGAAGAATGAACGTGTTCTTGTTACTACTTTGACAAAAAAGATGAGCGAAGACTTGACTGACTATTTGCAAGAGAAAGGCGTTCGAGTCCGCTACTTACACTCGGAAGTTGATACGTTGCGCCGAGTGGAACTCTTAAGAGAACTGCGCACTGGAGAATACGATGTCCTCATCGGCATTAACTTGCTTCGTGAAGGCTTGGATTTGCCTGAAGTATCTTTAGTTGCAATTCTGGATGCTGACAAGGAAGGCTTCCTGCGTTCTGCAACATCACTGATTCAAACTATTGGTCGCGCTGCCCGAAATGTTTCCGGTGAGGTTCATATGTATGCCGACAACATCACAGCGTCAATGGAAAAAGCTATCGATGAAACAAACCGTCGTCGGGCCAAGCAGGTTGCCTACAATCTTGAACGAGGCGTCGATCCTCAGCCTTTGCGCAAGAAGATTGCCGATATCACCGACCTCATCAACCGTGAATCAGATGACACCGAAGAGTTGATGGCCTCAAATAAGAGAGCAAATCAGAAGAGCGCAACAACATCAGGGCTCTACGTTAAAGCTCTTGGGTCTTTGCCGCGCCAAGATTTAATGGCGTTGATAGGCTCGCTCACTGATCAGATGCGCGCGGCGGCGGGCGATCTTCAATTCGAAGTTGCTGCACGTTTACGCGATGAGATAAAGATTTTGAAGAAAGAACTACGTTCTATGGAAGAGGCTGGGGTTTAGTGACTATCGATAAACTGATTGTTCGTGGTGCCCGCGAACACAACCTCAAAAATGTTTCCATAGAACTTCCTCGCAACGCGTTAATCGTTTTCACAGGCTTGTCAGGTTCTGGAAAATCATCATTAGCTTTTGACACAATTTTTGCTGAAGGCCAACGCCGCTATGTTGAATCCTTATCAGCATATGCCCGTCAATTTTTAGGTCAAATGGATAAGCCGGATGTTGATTTCATCGAAGGATTATCACCAGCCGTTTCAATCGATCAGAAGTCAACTAACCGAAACCCGCGTTCTACTGTTGGAACAATAACTGAGGTTTACGATTACCTACGTCTGCTCTTTGCACGCGCAGGCCGCCCACACTGTCCCACTTGCGGCAAAGCAGTAACACGACAATCCCCACAACAAATTGTGGATCAAATTTTAACGATGCCAGCAACAACAAAGTTTCAAGTATTGGCACCTATTGTCCGTGCGCGAAAGGGAGAATTCGTCGATCTATTTGCAGATTTGATCACTCAAGGTTTTTCTCGTGCTCGAGTCGATGGCGAAGTAATACAGCTGACCGATGTCCCGAAGTTGAAAAAGCAGGAAAAACACACGATTGAAGTTGTAGTCGACCGATTAACTGCCAAGGCCGAATCAAAAACACGACTTACTGATTCGATTGAAACCGCCTTGCGCCTTGCCTCAGGAATAGTCCTTCTCGATTTCGTTGATGCAAAAGGCGCTGAGAAGGAGCGGACATATAGCGAACATTTGGCCTGCCATGACTGCAATCTTTCATTTGAAGAACTCGAGCCTCGATCATTCTCTTTCAACTCACCTTTTGGTGCTTGCCCTGAGTGTTCTGGTATCGGAACTAAGTTAGAAGTAGATAACGAGCTCATCATTCCTGATGATTCAATCTCAATTAATGACGGTGCAATTGCGCCATGGTCTGGGGGGCAGTCCTCTGATTACTTTTTGCGTTTGCTCGAGGCATTAGCTAAAGATGTGAGTTTTTCTCTTGATACTCCTTGGAAGAAGATTTCAGTCAAAGCACGTGATGCAATTATTAATGGTTATGAGTATGAAATTAAGATGAAGTACAAGGGGCGCTACGGAACAAAGAACTACACCACAGGATTTGAAGGTGTTGTTCCTTTCATTCATCGCCGCCATAGCGAAACTGACAGCGATTACAGCCGTGACAAGTACGAGGCTTATATGCGTGAGACTCCTTGCGATGTGTGTAAGGGTGCGCGCCTCAAGCCTGAAGTTCTTGCAGTAACTCTGGGCGATAAAAACATTAGTGAAATTACCGAGCTGTCGATTATGGATTGTGCCGAGTTTTTGAAGGCGATCAAACTCAATAAGCGTGAGGCTCAAATCGCTGAACGTGTTATGAAAGAAGTTCATGCGCGGCTTGGTTTTCTTCTTGATGTTGGTCTGGACTATTTATCACTTGCGCGTCCGGCAGGCACATTGTCGGGTGGAGAGGCACAACGTATTCGCCTTGCAACTCAGATCGGCAGTGGATTAGTTGGAGTGCTCTACGTTTTGGATGAACCAAGTATTGGTCTGCATCAACGCGATAACCGTCGCCTGATTGATACGTTAACTCGGCTCCGCAATTTAGGAAACACGCTCATTGTTGTAGAGCATGATGAGGAAACTATTCGTACTGCGGACTGGGTTGTAGATATTGGCCCAGGTGCAGGTGAACACGGTGGCGAAGTTGTAGTTTCTGGAAGCTATGAAGATTTGATTGCTTCGAAGGAATCAATTACTGGGGCTTATCTATCTGGTCGTAAATCAATTGCGATTCCTGCAAAACGTCGCCCAGTCGATCCGAAGCGTCAACTCGTAGTAAAAGGCGCAAAGGAGAACAACCTTCAAAATATTGATGTTGAAGTTCCCCTGGGTGTATTTGTTTCAGTTACAGGTGTGAGCGGATCGGGCAAGTCAACGTTAGTCAATGATATTTTGTATACAGTGCTTGCCAATAAACTCAACGGCGCGCGAATGGTTCCAGGTCGTCACAGAACCGTTTCTGGAATTGATTTGCTGGATAAAGTTGTTCACGTCGATCAATCACCAATCGGACGTACGCCGCGTTCTAACCCTGCAACCTACACGGGTGTATTCGACAAGGTACGTGCTCTCTTTGCAGAAACTTCAGAGGCCAAGATTCGCGGTTATCAGCAAGGGCGCTTCTCTTTCAACGTCAAGGGCGGACGCTGCGAAAACTGTTCAGGTGATGGCACAATCACAATTGAGATGAATTTCTTACCTGATGTATATGTTCCCTGCGAAGTGTGTCATGGTGCTCGCTATAACCGTGAAACGCTAGAAGTTCATTACAAGGGTAAGACCATCGCGGACGTTTTAGATATGCCAATCGAACACGCGGCTAATTTCTTTGAATCTGTTCCAGCGATTGCAAGGTATTTAAAGACACTCAATGATGTTGGACTTGGTTATGTTCGCTTAGGTCAATCAGCACCGACACTCTCAGGTGGTGAAGCGCAACGCGTCAAGCTTGCAACTGAATTGCAACGTCGTTCAACTGGTCGAACAATCTATGTATTAGATGAACCTACGACTGGTCTACATTTTGAGGATGTTAGTAAATTACTAGGAGTTCTCAATCGCTTGGTAGATACCGGTAATACGGTTGTCGTCATCGAACACAATCTCGATGTTATTAAATCCTCTGACTGGGTGATTGATATGGGACCTGAGGGTGGATTCCGTGGGGGATTAGTGGTCGCCGAGGGAACACCTGAAGATGTCGCGAAAGTGAAGGCAAGTTACACGGGGCAGTTCTTGGGTGAGATTTTGGCGAGTAATCGCAAAGTAGCGACTAAGAAGTAAGCGACATGGCAGATCCTCAAAGTTATCGGCCAACGGATATTCCGAAACTGCCTGGGGTCTATCGATTTTACGATTCGACGGACACGGTTATTTATGTCGGCAAGGCAATCAATCTAAAGAACCGGCTTAGCAACTATTTTCAAGGCAACTTAGCCGAAAAAACTTATCGCATGGTGCATCAAGCCGTTCGGGTTGACTGGACCATAGTTGATACTGAGGTCGAAGCACTTCAGTTAGAGTTTTCTTGGATTAAGCAATATGCACCGCAATACAACGTGCAGTTTAGAGACGACAAGTCGTACCCATATCTGGCAATAACAAATAAGGAAGAGTTCCCACGTGTCTTCATCACCCGCAAATCTAAACGTCCTGGGATTTCCTACTTTGGGCCATTTACGCACACCTGGGCTTTGAGAAGCACCTTTGATGTTGTTTTGAAAACCTTTCCAATTCGCTCCTGCACTACAAGTAACTTCGAGCGAGCTCGTCGAACAAAGCGACAATGCTTACTTGGAGATATCGGCAAGTGCGCTGCTCCATGTGTTGAATGGATAAGCAAGGAGGATCACAAAGCACTTTCTGATCGCTTGGTAAATTTCATGTCTAATGGGAATACTGACATTGTTCCGACTCTGCGAGCTGAGATGGAGTTAGCTTCGAATCGTGAAGAATTTGAGCGAGCAAGTAAGATTCGAGATTCTATTGATGCAATTGAGCGCGCACAGGAATCTTCAGAAGCAGCATTACCAGAAAACCTCACTGCAGATATCGTTGCGATTCACCATGATGGGGCACATGCTGCCGGGTCCATATTTATTGTGCGTGGAGGCGCTATTAAGGGTTCACGTTCTTGGATCGTAGATCAAAGTAAATCCCTAGAAGGCGATGATGAGATGGGTGCGCTCTTTTACTCTATCTATAGTCAAAGTGCGCCGACCGATATCCCTGCCGAGATTCTCATTAATGAACTTCCACTAGATGCCACGGCATTGGAAAGTTGGCTCAGTGGTTTGCGTGGAGCTCCCGTTTCACTCAAGGTGCCTCAGCGCGGTGAGAAAGTCGAGATTCTGGCTACGGTCAAACGAAATGCCCAGTATTCATTGATTCAATTTTTGAGTAAGCGAGCCACTGACGCTGCAGTTAGCGGCAAAGCTTTACTAGAAATTGAAGAAGCGTTGAACCTTGGACGCACGCCTTTACGTATTGAATGTTTTGATATTTCAAATATTTCGGGCACCTCCGTTGTTGCTTCTATGGTTGTTTTCGAAGATGGGTTAGCCAAGAAGAGCGAGTATCGCCGTTTCATTATTAATACCGATGAAGGCTTTGATGACACGAGAGCAATGCATCAAGTGATTACTCGTCGATTGAAACGATTACTCGATGATAGATCTGTTGATGAAGCAGAAGTAGCAGAGCTGGGTGGAAAGTTGAATAAGTTCTCATACCCACCTCAACTCATTGTCGTTGATGGCGGACAACCTCAAGTCAATGCTGCAGCACGCGCATTAGCCGAACTTGGAATTACAGACATTGCATTATGTGGTTTGGCTAAGAGATTAGAAGAAGTATGGGTTCCGGGTTCTTCTGATCCACTCATCCTGCCTCGTTCCAGTGAAGGCCTCTACCTCTTACAACGCATTCGTGATGAGGCACATAGATTTGCAATTACTTTCCACCGTTCAAGGCGTTCGAAAGTTATGTTGGAATCAATTCTTGATGAAGTTCCACATTTGGGTCAAGCGCGAAGAAAAGCATTGCTGGAGCGATTTGGATCTGTAGCTGCTATCCGCAAGGCAAGCGTGGAGGATATCGCTGCAACTCCAGGGATAGGCAGCAAGATAGCCGTCCTTATCAGTGAACAACTATTGGCAATGAGCACCCAACAAGTGAATACATCGACTGGTGAAATAATGGAGGCAAAGTAATGAGTTCGGATTTCTTCGACTCTACAAGCGAGCACCAAATAGAGTCATTTACAAAGAGTGCAGGAGAGATACTTGTTGAGTATGGTTTGCACGACGTTGAAATTTCGTGCATTAATTACGAATTTAACGCTACCTTTGAAGTTGTTACGGGCAATGGTGACAAATATGCCTTGCGTATCAACGTGAATTCAACTCGTACTCCAGACAATATGCAGGCTGAGATTGAATTTGTTAATTTTGTATCTCGGATTCCCGGGCTAAAAACGCCTAGGCCAATCGCAAATAACAATAATCGATATATAACTTCAGTTCTGCATGCTGATTCAGGTAGGTCGCTCCATGGAATTCTCTATACATGGCTTGAAGGTGAAGAGATTGGTGATGAACCAACTCATGAGCAATTAGTGACACTTGGTGCGGCAATGGCACTGATGCATCAAAGCTCACGTGAGTTTAAGCTTTCTGAAAAAGCTGAGCTCCCTACCTTTAGTGATTGGTTGTGGGGAACAGAAGACTTTTTGCTTAGCTCAAAGAGTCTGCTAACTAAGGAACAGTTCACTGCCATTAAATCGGCGATTCATATTATTGAAGCGGATACTAGAGATCTTTTTGCTGCCAATCCCACACAAGTTATTCATGGAGATTTGCATGGCTGGAATTTGATGTGGCATGAAGGTGAACTCTTCATCTTTGATTTTGACGATTGTGGCTATGGGATCCCGCATCAAGATTTAGCAATCACCTTGTATTACTTAGATACCCCCGAGCAGGATGCGGCAGTGATAGAGGGATATAGATCAGTATGTGAACTACCTACCTATACCAAGGCTCAAATGGGTTCCCTGCTTCTTCAGCGTCGACTGGTTCTACTTAACTATCTATATGAAACTAAAAATCCTGAACACAAAGAGATGCTGCCTGCCTATTTGGAGAAGAGTATGGAGCGTGTGAGCGGGTTCTTGACAGATGTAAGAGGATAAAGCCATGACGAGCAATGAGACTTTAGTCCTGACTGGAATGTCTGGGGCTGGGCGATCCACGGTGGCGCATGCTCTAGAAGATTTAGGTTGGTATGTAGTTGATAACTTACCTCCAGCCTTGTTACCTGCTTTAGTCGGCAAAGGCACAGGCTCGCAAGGTAAGGAGTATGCAGTAGTTGTTGATGTTCGAGGTGGGCATTTCTTTGATGAATTAACTGCAGCTTTGGCTGAACTTAAAGGAAAGGGATCGACTTATCGCCTCGTTTTTCTAGATGCAACAGATCAAGCTTTAGTGCAACGCTTTGAATCAACGCGTAGACCACATCCGCTGCAAGGCGACGATCGCATTGTTGATGGCATTTCTCGCGAAAGGGCCAAACTTGAAGAAGTAAGAGCCAATTGCGATATCGCCATTGATACAACGAATCTGAATGTACATCAATTAGAAAAAAGAATTGGTGAAATCTTCGGTGGTGGGAAAATTCAGGGGATTCGCATAAATGTCCTTTCATTTGGTTACAAGTATGGAATTCCAGTTGATTCAGATTTAGTTCTAGATTGCAGATTCATTCCCAATCCACATTGGATTCCCGAACTACGTCCTCTTACCGGACTTACTCCACCAGTTAGCGAAAAGGTTTTGGGAAGTGAAGGGGTCATGAAATTTGTGAAGGACTATGTTGCACTCATTAACTCTATGGTTCCTGGATACATGACCGAGGGTAAAAAGTATGTAACGATTTCAGTTGGGTGCACAGGTGGCAAACATCGAAGCGTTGCTGTGGCCGAAGAAATCGCACGTCAACTCACTTCAAGTGATCGCTCTGCGTATGCCACTCATCGAGATGTAGGGCGAGAATAGATTGTGCAAAAAGTAGTTGCACTTGGTGGAGGGCATGGCCTAGCAGCAACTTTGGCGGCACTTCGCAAGTTAACCAATGAGATAACAGCTGTTGTTACGGTCGCTGACAATGGTGGCTCAAGTGGGCGTTTGCGTGAAGAGTTTCCAATCCTTCCTCCAGGTGATTTGCGTATGGCTTTGTCAGCTTTGTGCGCAGATGATGAATGGGGTCGTACGTGGGCCAACATCATGCAGCACCGCTTTGAAAGTGAAGGGCCCCTGAACGGCCACGCAATGGGCAATTTACTTCTCGCATCATTATGGAATGAGAATGAAGATCCGGTAGTTGGGTTGGACCGTGTTGGTCAATTACTAAAAGTTATAGGTCGGGTTTTACCGATGGCAGCAACGCCATTAGATATTGAAGGCACCTTCATCACTTCTACTGGACGAATAGTTGTTCGTGGACAAAAAGAAGTTGCAACGGCCAAAGGAAGAATCGAATCTCTGCGCGTCATTCCAGATAATCCGCAAGCGCGATTAGAAGTTCTTGCGGCGATTCGGATTGCTGATTGGATAACGATGGGGCCTGGTTCCTGGTTTTCATCAGTAATGCCGCACCTCATGGTTCCGATGCAACAGGATGCATTACTTCGCACAAAGGCTAAAAAGATTTTGATTCTTAATCTCGATGCAACTAATACAACTAGTGGTGAAGAGTTTGCTGGCTCTACACCCGAAGAGCATCTCGAGTTTTTCCACTCCTACGCCCCTGAATTAAAGATTGACTATTGCCTCGTTGATGCATCAATAGTCCGAAACTCTGCCGCTCTCGATAGTGCTGCTGCAAAAATGGGTGGTCGAGTGATTGCCGCCGATATTCGAAAGGCCCCGGGCAGTATTCACCATGATGTATCAAAATTAACTCTCCATTTGGGCCACATCATGGGCCCAAAACTGGTTGGATAACACCATGGCAATGACAGCATCAGTCAAAGACGAACTCAGTCGTATTTCTGTGACTAAACCCTGCTGCCGTAAAGCTGAGGTCTCATCACTTCTTAGATTTGCTGGGGGATTGCATATTGCGGCTGGGAAAATTCTCATAGAAGTAGAGCTCGATACTTCGCAAAGCGCACGCCGCCTTCGCAAAGATATTGCAGATATCTACGGGCATGGTTCAGATTTAGCAGTTCTATCCTCAAGTGGGTTACGCAAAGGTTCACGCTACGTAGTTCGAGTGATTGAAGCCGGTGATGCTCTCGCTCGTCAAACAGGATTAGTAGATGCAAATGGTCGCCCTGTTCGCGGACTACCTCCGCAAGTTGTATCAGCAGCTATTTGTGATTCAGAAGCGGCATGGCGTGGTGCATTTATTGCCCATGGCTCACTGACCGAACCTGGCCGCTCTTCTTCACTAGAAATTACTTGCCCTGGTCCCGAAGCTGCCCTGGCTTTAGTTGGTGCCGCACGACGTATGGGTATCGTTGCCAAGGCGCGCGAAGTCCGTGGTGTTGATCGAGTTGTTATTCGTGATGGCGATGCCATCGGAGTTTTGCTCACTCGACTCGGCGCACATGAATCTGTTCTTGCATGGGAAGAGCGACGTATGCGACGTGAAGTACGCGCAACTGCCAACCGCCTGGCTAATTTCGATGATGCCAATCTACGACGGTCAGCGCGAGCAGCAGTTGCTGCAGCAGCTCGCGTGCAGCGCGCGATGGAAATTCTTGGACCTACGATCCCTGATCATTTAAAGGAAGCAGGCGAACTTCGAATCAATCACGGTCAAGCATCTCTTGAAGAGTTGGGATCTCTGGCAGTTCCACCCATGACAAAGGACGCGATTGCTGGTCGAATCCGCCGCCTGCTTGCAATGGCTGATAAGCGCGCGGGCGAACTCGGTATCCCAGATACTGAAAGCGGACTTTCGCCTGATTTGTTGAATTAAACACCTTGGCTAGCGCAAATCTCATGCGATAGCCACTGATAGCATTAGCCCCAAGACCCCAACGTTGTGGCAGATTAAATGTAGTTCCCAACGTTTGGGCTTTTTCATTTCTAGCCCCATTAGTAGCAAGGAATCAGATCGTGATTAATGTCGGAATCAATGGTTTTGGACGCATCGGACGTAACTTCTTCCGCGCATCTCTCACAAACCCTAATATCAATATTGTCGGAATTAACGACCTCACACCCAATGATACCTTGGCCCACTTGCTCAAGTACGACTCAATCCTAGGTCGCTTAGGACTGGATGTAACTTTCACGGACGATTCGATCACTGTCGACGGAAAAACAATCAAAGTTTTCTCAGAGCGCGATCCAGCAAACTTACCTTGGGCCTCAATAAAGGCAGATGTAGTTGTTGAGTCAACAGGTATTTTCACCAAGGCAGCCGATGCCCAAAAGCACATCACGGCAGGTGCCAAGAAGGTAATTATTTCTGCGCCAGCAACTGACGAGGACATTACTATTGTGATGGGCGTTAATCACGAAAAATACGATGGCTCAAAGCACAACATCATTTCAAATGCATCATGTACAACTAACTGTTTAGCTCCAATGGCTAAGGTACTAAACGATAATTGGGGCATTGTTAAAGGCTTAATGACAACTATCCATGCCTACACAAATGACCAAGTAATTCTAGATTTCCCACATAAGGATCTACGTCGTGCACGCGCAGCGGCAACTAACATGATTCCTACTTCTACAGGTGCTGCAAAAGCAATCTCTTTGGTTCTTCCAGAGCTCAAGGGAAAGCTAGATGGCTATGCAATGCGCGTACCAGTTCCAACAGGATCTGCCACTGATTTAACTGTTGAGCTTGCTAAAGAGACAACTGCCGCAGAAATTAACGCTGCAATGAAGGCGGCGGCAAATGGCGAACTCAAGGGTTACCTTTCATACACAGAAGATCCAATCGTTTCCTCAGACATCGTTACTGATCCTTCATCGTGTATTTTCGATTCCGGTTTAACCAAGGTAATCGGCAATCAGGTCAAAATTGTTGGTTGGTATGACAATGAATGGGGCTATTCAAACCGTCTTGTGGACTTGATTTCATATGTTGGTAAAACTCTTTAATGTCAGATCTTGCACACTTTGAAGTAGCGGGTAAGCGGGTTTTTCTACGTTGTGATCTCAATGTTCCATTGAAAGATGGAGTAATAAAAGATGACGGCCGTATTAAAGCTTCGCTTCCCACTATTCAAGCTTTGCTTGAAAAAGGTGCATCACTTGTTATTGCTGCGCACTTAGGAAGACCAAAAGGTGAAACTAAACCTGAACTATCCTTAGCGCCAGTTGCACAGCGCTTAAGCGAACTTTTGGGAAGCGAAATTATTTTTCCGGGACAAGTTATTGGGGAAGCAGTAACAACTGTCGCTCACAATTTAAAGCCTGGCCAAGTTCTACTCTTAGAAAACATTCGATTTAATGCAGCAGAGACCAGCAAAGATGAATCAGAGCGAGCAAATTTTGCTGCCCAATTAGCACAGTTAGCTGATGCTTATGTTGGTGATGGTTTTGGGGCAGTCCACCGTAAGCACGCTTCAGTATTTGATCTGCCTAAACTTCTGCCACATGTTGCGGGAAAATTGGTAGCGGCTGAAGTTGATGTGCTTAAAAAACTCACTCATAATCCGCAACGGCCTTACGGGGTTGTCTTAGGTGGAGCAAAAGTTTCTGACAAATTAGGTGTGATAGAGAATCTTTTGGGCAAAGTGGACGTGTTAGCTATTGGCGGTGGAATGGTTTTCACATTCCTCAAAGCCCAAGGTAAGGAAATTGGCACCTCTCTTATTGAAGAAGAGATGCTGGATGTAGTCAAAGGATTAATTGCAAAGGCTAAAGAAAGAGGAGTGAAGTTAATTCTCCCAACTGACATAGTTGTCGCTCCCGCGTTCTCAGCAGATGCAACACCAACGCTGGTCGCGGCTGATGCAATCCCTGCAGATCAAATGGGTCTAGATATTGGACCTGAATCGGCTAAGGTTTTTGCGATTGAAATTGAAAAATGTAAGACAGTATTTTGGAACGGGCCAATGGGTGTATTTGAATTCGCAAACTTTGCCGCTGGTACAAAGACCGTTGCTACAGCATTAACGAAAGTATCTGGAATCTCAGTAGTCGGCGGGGGAGACTCTGCCGCTGCCGTACGAGCTTTAGGCTTTGCAGACTCTGATTTCGGCTACATTTCAACAGGTGGCGGAGCATCGTTAGAATATTTAGAGGGCAAGGAACTTCCTGGCCTTCAAGCACTCGGCTTATAGGGAGCAATAATGCGTAAACCATTGATGGCTGGAAACTGGAAGATGAACCTCAATCACCTTGAGGCGATTGCAGTTGCCCAGAAGCTGGTTTATTCACTTGATGATAAAGATTATGACGCAGTTGATGTCGCAATCATTCCTCCATTTACAGACATCCGATCCATTCAAACGTTAATAGATGGTGACCGCCTACGACTTACATATGGCGCTCAAGATCTTTCCCCTGAAGCAAGTGGTGCATTTACCGGCGATATCGCAGGCTCTATGCTGCACAAACTTGGTTGCACCTACGTCCTAATTGGCCACTCAGAGCGACGCGCAATTCATGACGAATCTGATGCTCTCATTAATCGTAAGATTAAAGCCGCACTAGCTAATGAAATCACGCCAATTTTTTGTGTTGGTGAAGAGTTAGCGGTTCGTGAATCTGGCGCACATGTAAGCCATGTAGTTCGCCAACTGCGTGCCGGTCTTGATGGCTTAACTAAGCCAGAGCTGAAAAAAATCGTGATTGCTTATGAACCTGTCTGGGCAATCGGTACTGGAAAAACTGCAACTCCAGAAGATGCTCAAGAAGTGTGTGCAGCTATTCGAGAAGAGATTGAAAATATTGGTTCGGCTGAAATTGCTTCGAATATGCGAATCCTCTACGGCGGTTCTGTGAAGTCTTCCAATGCAGCAGAAATCATGAAAATGGCAGATGTAGATGGCGCCCTTATCGGGGGAGCCAGCCTAGATCCAGAGGAGTTGGCCAAGATTGTGAAGTTCCACGCGCAATCCGAGTAAGGGGTAACCGGCTTTTGCAGGTATCCTTAGCGTCTACGAAACAAGGAGTACGACAACGTGAAATTAGCTCTATCAATCTTGCTCGTCATTACCAGCGTCCTCATGATTCTTCTGGTCCTTCTTCACAAGGGCAAGGGCAGTGGACTATCTGACTTATTTGGTGGAGGCATTTCAACGAACTACGGCGGATCATCAGTTGTAGAGCGCAATCTAGATCGCATCACAATTGTGGTTGGCGGCCTTTGGTTCGCACTTGTAGTCGCACTTAGTCTTGTTCTCAAGTAAATCTTTTAATTACATATTTCAAAAGGAGTAATACATGGCAAGTGCAATTCGTGGAAGCCGAGTCGGCGCCGGCCCAATGGGCGAGGCAGAACGCGGCGATTCGATTGCTCGCGCATACGTTTCATATTTTTGCGCTAATGGACACGAAGTTCGTCCATCATTTGCCGTAGAAGAAACCGTAGTTATTCCAGCTGAATGGGATTGCCCAAAGTGTGGGTACCCAGCAGGACGTGATCGCAATAATCCGCCTAGCCCAGTTAAAAATGAGCCTTACAAGACTCACCTTGCTTATGTAAAAGAGCGTCGCACTGATGCTGAAGGTGAAAAGATTTTGGAAGATGCACTACGCAAGCTTCGTGGAGATGACGAAGACTAAAGTTTCTGTACTGCTTCAAGAAGTTGGTCAATGCCCGCGCTTCGATTGATTAGATTCAATCGAAGGAGCGGGTATTTTCTTGAAGCCAGAGCGTTTCCATCGCCGAGGGCTTGAGCTGCGACTAGAGTTTTAAAACCGAATATCTGTCCGGGAATCTCAATGTCATGTAATGGTGAGCCAGTAATTTGCAGGAAAGCACCATTTTGCTGGCCACCTTTGTGAAACTGGCCGGTTGAGTGCAAAAATCGTGGCCCCCACCCAAAAGTTACTGGCCTGCCAATTTTCTCAGAAAGTAGTGAACGTATTCGTGCAATCTTTGTATCATCTTTGCGATCTAAGTAAGCCATGATTGCAACGTAGCCACCTGGGGGAACAGTGGTAACAAAAGATTTAAGCGCATCAACTAGATCACTTCCTAGACCAAATATTTCAACTGCTGCATCAACTTTATCTGCGCTGAATGAAGGAAGTACCCCAGCCCATTGCTTGAGCAGTTCGGAAGTTTGTTCCTTGGCTTCAGTGACATTCGGCTGATTGAATGGATCAATCTTCAACGCTGCACCAATAAGGGCAGTGACCCATTCCCAGATAATGAATTGAGATGCTAAATCGGCTTCTACAACTAAATCGGCATTACCTGTGTAAGCGATTGAAAAAACTTCCTTTGATGATCCATGGCTTTCAATGACTACTGGCAGACGTCCCACTTGATTTTTTCCTGTGGATTCAGCTACCAGTTGTTCCACCCAGTCACTCATACCTGGCAGGCCAGATCCTTCATCAGTAAATGAAAGATATTGACCTGCGCAGTATGCAATTAGGTATGCAATGTCTACGACAGCTGTTGCATCATTTAGAAATGCGGCTTTGGTATCACTTGCATTATCAAGAAGAATTGATACATCTACCCCAATAAGTGCGGCAGGGACTAATCCAAAAGCACTCAGGACACTAAAACGTCCACCCACATTTGGATCCGCGTTAATGACACTAAAACCTTCGGCGAGTGATTGCTTATCCAATGGTGATCCAGGGTCAGTTACTATGACCATATGGTTCTGGGGCAAAAGACCTGCTTGAGTGAATTGACTTTGAAATAGTGCTCGCTGTGAAGCGGTTTCAATTGTTGAACCTGATTTAGAGCTGACAATAACGAGAGCGCTGGATAATTCACAATCAAGTGCGTGATTGACATAGTTTGGGTCGGTTGAATCCAGTATAAAAATTGATTTCTTAAAACTGGCGGCTATGACTTCTGGCCCAAGTGATGATCCGCCCATTCCGCACAAAATTATTGTTTTCTTATCACGATGCTTGGCGTAGAGGGCATCAAGTGCCGGAAGTAGATCTCTGGAGCTTTCAGGTAAATCAATCCAATTCAGACGAATTGCAGCTTCGGCTTGTGCATCTGGTCCCCAGATTGTTGGATCTTTCTTTGCCAAGCGTTCATGAATTGCCAATAGAGCTTTATAACGTGGGTCATCACGGTCTACTTTAATGATTGCATTACCCGCGGTTCTGATCATCCTTGCTGTGCTGCTTTCACATTCTCTAAAAGTTCATTCCAAGCTTGGGCAAACTTCTTTACCCCATCGATTTCTAAATCGGTTGTAACTGCGTCCAGGGAGATATTGAGGGCTGATAACGCTTTGAAAACATCTACTGCGGCGGCGTAGTTTGCAGTAATCGTGTCACCACGAACTACGCCATGATCCATAACTGCATCCAAAGTTGCCTGAGGCATAGTGTTAACAGTATCTGGTGCAATGAGTTCGACTACATATCGAGTGTCATCATAAGCCGGATCTTTCACGCCAGTTGATGCCCACAACGGGCGCTGTCTCAGTGCACCGCGTTCAACCTGCTTGTTCCATCTTTGGGATGAGAACTTTTCCTCGAAGAGCTGATACGCAAGGTGAGCATTAGCGATTGCGGCTTTACCGAGTAATGCAGTTGCAGCTTCGGAACCATCCTTTTTCAAAAGGGCATCTACCGCGGAATCGATACGACTAACAAAGAAAGAAGCAACTGAATGAACATGACCCGGATTTGTTGCTTGCTCAATTCCTGACATGTACGCATCAATTACCGCACCATAACGCTTGACTGAAAAGATTAATGTCACGTTAACGCTAATGCCTGCAGCAATAAGCGCAGTGATTGCTGGTAAACCTTCTAAGGTTGCGGGCACTTTAATCATTAGATTTGGGCGATCAATAATCGACCATAGTTCTTTGCCTTGTACAATTGTCGCTTCGGTGTCATGGGCAAGGCGTGGATCAACTTCAATACTCACGCGACCATCTACCCCCTTTGTTGCAGAATAGATATCTTTAAAGAGCTCACACGCTGATCGCACGTCATCAGTGGTGAGTTTCTTTACTACTTCATCAACAGTTGCATTCTTCATGGCAGCAATATCAGCGGCGTATTCCTTGGCCCCTGCAATTGCGGCACCGAAAATCGACGGGTTAGTTGTAACTCCTACAACACCAGATTGGGAGATTCGAGATGGCAGTGAGTGGGCATCAGTTCCTGAAATCTTTGCCCGAGAAAGATCATCGAGCCAAATGGAAGTTCCACCTTTTGCGACATCTGCAACGATCACTACATGGCCGCCTTAATTTTGGAAACAATCGCCTCGACCGAGAAGCCAAACTCTTTGAACAATCTCTTTGCATCAGCCGATGCTCCGTAATGTTCGAGAGAAATTGCAATTCCTGCGTCGCCAATTAGTTGATGCCACCCTTGCGCGATTCCAACTTCAATGCTGACTTTTAACTTAATTGAGCGGGGGAGTACCGAGTCTTTATAGGCTTGATCTTGTTCGGCAAACCATTCCAGACACGGTGCGCTAACGACGCGGACAGCGATTCCTTCATCCGCTAAAGCTTTTTGAACATCTATGGCAAGTGATACTTCAGAACCAGTTGCGATTAAAATAGCTTGTGGGTTATCTGCATCTTTGAGAATGTAAGCACCCTTAGAAACACCTGTCGCAGATTCGCAATCAGTGCGATCGAAAACTGGCAGATTTTGACGAGACAAAAGAATGCCCGTTGCACGTCCCCGCTTGAGAATTGTTTTCCAACTCTCAGCAACCTCATTAGCATCTCCTGGGCGTACGACATCTAAACCTGGAATAGCTCGAAGAGCAGCGAAATGTTCAATAGGTTGATGTGTTGGCCCATCTTCACCAACGCCAATTGAATCGTGTGTCCAAACAAAAGTTGATGGGATATTCATTAACGCTGCTAAACGCACTGCGCCTCGCATGTAATCACTAAAGACTGCAAAAGTTCCACCAAAAGCGCGAGTTAATCCGTGCAACGCAATGCCGTTAAGAATTGAACCCATTGCATGCTCACGAATGCCAAAGTGAATTATTCGACCGTAAGGATTTGCACCTTTGATCGCACTTGTTGCCGGTAAAAATGAACCGCTACCGTCAATGCTTGTGTTATTTGAACCTGCTAAATCAGCTGATCCTCCCCAAAACTCTGGCAGAGCATTGGCAATTGCATTAATAACCTGACCCGACGCGGCCCGTGTTGCAACATCTTTACCTGGCGCAAAAGTTGGAATTTCGCTATCCCAACCCGTAGGTAGTTCTTTGGTGCGCAAACGCGCCAGCAATGCTGCCCGTTCCGGATTGTTACCCGTCCATGTTGCAAAATTTGCATCCCATGCTGTGCGTACAAGTGCATTTCGAACTTTTACTTGACGAGCATGCGTTAAAAGATCAGCTGGCATTGCAAATTTTTCTTCTGGATTTAATCCCAGCGCAATCTTTGTTGCAGCTATCTCTTCATCACCAAGTGCTGATCCGTGCGAACTAGCAGTGCCTTGTGCTTTTGGTGCTGGCCATGCAATAACAGATTTCATCCGAATCATTGTCGGCTTTGAGGTTTCTTTTTTAGCCTGCGTCATTGCATCATCAAGAGCCCCAATATCAACACTTCCATTAGCTGATGCTGCAACATCGATTACATGCCATCCGTATGCACGGTATCTGGCTGATACATCCTCTGTGAACGCATTATGGGTATCGCCTTCAATCGAAATACGATTGTCATCATAAATAACATTCAAAGCGCCAAGTTCCTGCGTTCCAGCAAGCGAGGAAGCTTCAGCGCTAACTCCCTCTTGGAGATCGCCATCAGAGCAGATGACCCAGATACTGTGATCAAAGATTGATGTTCCAGGTTGCGCGTCTGCATCTAGTAAACCGCGTTCATAACGCGCAGCCATTGCCATTCCAACTGCAGTTGCAACACCTTGGCCAAGTGGCCCGGTAGTCATTTCTACACCTGCAGTGTGACCGTATTCTGGATGGCCCGGAGTTAATGAATCCCAGGTACGAAACTCCTGCAGATCTTTCATCTCCAGTCCGTAGCCACTTAAAAAAAGTTGGATGTAAAGAGTTAAAGAGGAGTGACCACACGACAAAATAAATCTATCTCTTCCGAGCCACGTAGGATCAGATGGGTCATGTACTAGATGGCGTTGAAATAACGTATAAGCAACTGGGGCCAATGACATTGCTGTGCCCGGGTGACCATTGCCAACTTTCTGTACTGAATCAGCAGCTAAGGCACGAGCGTGGGCTACTACGCGATCATCCAACTCTGACCAACCTGACATAGGACTCATCGAGATATTTCCTTCGCTGTAAATTGAACTGATAACCAAATTCGCCAAGCTGCAATCCACACCAGTGTTGTTCCCACTAAGTGCATAGCCACCAATAGTTCTGGTACGCCTTGCAAATATTGAATATAACCAATTCCACCTTGTGCCAGTGAAATCACAAAGAAAATCAAGATGCGTTTCTTGGTTAGAGTTGAGATATCTTTACGAATATAAAATGCAATAGTGAACAACAAAAGTATCGCTACGGCGCCACCGTGGAACATGGCTGCATCTTGTATCCTAATCTTCAGACGAGGTGCATTGATATCACCTGCATGTGGTCCAGCTCCAGTAACAAATGTTCCCAAAATAATTACGATACCGGCCCACATGATATGAGTTTTCGAAAAGCTATTAACCGTTCCGCGGATTTGCGTCTTAACTGCCGGACTCTTTCGCCGTGAGTGAAGTGAGGTGGCAGCAGCAATCAAGATTGTCGAAAGTAGAAAATGACTAGCAACTGCCAGTGGATTCAAATTTGTAAGTACAGTTATCCCGCCAAGAACACCCTGTCCGAAAATTCCTAAAAATTGTCCAACAGCAAGTATGCGTAAATCTTTTCTGCCTGCGCGCAAAACTGCTACTACTGTTGCAAGGGCAAAAAGAACTAGAACGAATGTCAATAACCGATTTGCGAATTCAATCCACGAATGAAGCGTGCCTTCGGCTTGATTCTCAACTGGAGTGTACGAACCCGGAGTACATTCGGGCCAGGTTGGGCATCCCAACCCTGAACCCGTCAGGCGTACTGCGCCGCCTGTCACAACGATCACCGCCTGAGAAACCAATAGGGCAAATGTGAGAGGAGATAGAGCGCGAGCTGCGCTTGTGGATGCCATGGCCCAACCTTACGGCCAGCGAAGGCTCAGGCGGGCCGAGTGGCCGAACATGTCGAATTACGACACAATAGTGTTGTGAAAATGAATGGCCAGACAAGCCCGGTTCCAGGTGATGATTTACGCACCCGAGATGTAGTTGCCCGTTCTATTTTGGAGAATGGTCCTTCTACAGCAGCGGTTTTAGGCCAGCGTTTGGGATTAACACCGGCCGGAATTCGCCGTCACCTTGATTTACTAGTAGCCGATGGTGTTTTAGCGGCCCGTGAACCGCATTCTGCGATCATTCGTGGAAGAGGCAGGCCCTCAAAAGTTTTTGTAATGAGCGATAAAGGCCGCGAAAAATTTGAACATTCTTATGACGATCTTGCTGTAGCTGCACTGAAATTTATGTCTGCGCAATCAGGAGAGCATTTAGTTTCAAGCTTCGCGCAATCTCGCGCAGAAGACATCGAGCGAAAAGCTACGACAGCGATTTCTAAGAAGAGTAATAAGTCGCAAGCCCTTGCCGAATTTCTAACTGAGCAAGGCTATGCCGCAAGTATCGAAGAAAAGCCAATGGGCGAAGAACTCTGCCAACACCATTGTCCGATCGCGCACGTGGCTTCAGAGTTCCCACAATTATGTGAGGCAGAGACAGAGGCACTCTCACGTTTACTAGGCACTCACGTCCAACGTCTAGCAACAATTGCACATGGCGATGGCGTCTGTACAACTTTTATTCCAAAAACAACAGCAACTACAAAGCGAAAGGTACGCGCATGACTATCGCACATCCAGAACTCGAAGGTATTGGCAACTATGAATACGGTTGGTCCGATAAGAGCGATGCAGGCACTAACGCTAAGCGCGGCCTAAATGAAGATGTTGTGCGCGACATCTCGGCCAAGAAATCTGAACCACAGTGGATGCTCGACCTTCGTTTAAAAGGTCTTGCGCTATTTGAAAAGAAGCCAATGCCAAACTGGGGGTCAGATCTATCCGGTATATTTTTTGACACAATTAAATACTTTGTGCGCTCAACAGAAAAGCAAGCTGCAACATGGGATGACTTGCCAGATGAAATTAAGAACACCTACGACCGTCTAGGCATTCCGGAAGCTGAAAAGCAACGCTTAGTTTCTGGAGTTGCGGCGCAATACGAGTCAGAGGTTGTTTATCACTCAATCCGTGAAGACTTAGAGAAGCAAGGCGTTATTTTCCTTGATACAGATAGCGCACTCAAACTGCACCCTGAGCTTTTTAAAGAGTACTTCGGAACAGTTATTCCAGTCGGTGATAATAAATTTGCTGCACTCAATACTTCTGTATGGTCGGGAGGTTCATTTATCTATGTTCCAAAGGGTGTTCACGTCGATATTCCTTTACAGGCTTATTTCCGTATTAACACTGAAAACATGGGTCAGTTCGAACGTACATTAATCATTGCTGATGAAGATTCCTACATTCATTATGTTGAGGGCTGTACTGCCCCTATTTACAAATCTGACTCACTGCACTCTGCAGTTGTTGAAATCATTGTGAAAAAAGGCGCACGTGTTCGTTACACGACAATTCAAAACTGGTCTAACAACGTTTACAACCTCGTCACCAAGCGCGCAACATGTGCCGAAGGTGCAACGATGGAATGGGTAGATGGAAACATCGGATCTAAGGTAACCATGAAGTACCCAGCAATCTTTCTAATGGGACCTCATGCAAAGGGTGAGACTCTGTCTCTAGCTTTTGCAGGCGAAGGTCAACATCAAGATTCAGGTGCCAAAATGGTTCACGCTGCGCCATATACATCTTCATCTGTAATCTCTAAATCAGTTGCAAGAAATGGCGGACGCACTTCTTATCGTGGACTTGTTCAAGTTCAAGAAGGTGCCCATCACTCAAAGAGCACGGTTAAGTGCGATGCGCTTCTTGTTGACACAATTTCACGTTCTGACACTTATCCATATGTAGACATTCGCGAAGATGATGTTTCAATGGGTCACGAAGCAACCGTTTCAAAGATCTCAGATGATCAGCTCTTCTATTTGATGTCTCGCGGATTAACTGAAGATGAAGCTATGGCCATGATTGTCCGTGGATTCATTGAGCCAATTGCGCGCGAACTTCCAATGGAATATGCGCTAGAGCTCAA
>WLIQ01000018.1 GCA_009726135.1 Actinomycetota bacterium
AATTCTGTCGTCGTCGGTTCGAGCCCGACCCGCCCCACTCTTATTCCAATTACCTCTAATCCTAGATTTAAGAATTCTTAGATGGCAGACTCACGCACATGAAAAAGCAGAAAGAACGAAAAGCATCTACTGCCCTTATTCGTGATCGCAGGACGCTTTCAACCCAGCGAATTGTCTTTCTTGTTATCGCCGCAGCTGCGCCATTAGCCGCGATGATTGGCAATGTTCCCCTTGCGATTGTGTACGGAAATGGGGCTGGGCTCCCAGTTGCTTATCTTGTTGCAGCTGTGGTTCTTATTTGTTTTTCTACAGGTTATGCCGCGATGAGTCGCCGGGTAATTAACACCGGTGCTTTTTATACTTATATTTCTCGCGCACTTGGAAAAGACATTGGAGTAGGCGCTGCTTATTTAGCCCTCTCCTCATACACAGCAATGACGTGTGGTCTAGCTGCTGCTTTTGGCTATTTCATGCACGAGTTAATTCTTTCTGCAGCAGCTATTAATGTTCCTTGGTTTCTGCTATCAGCTATTGGCATAGCAATTGTTGGACTATTGGGTTATCGCTCTGTAGATCTTTCGGCGAAAATACTGGGTTTTCTCATGATTGCCGAGTTCGCAGTGCTTGTTGTATTTGAAATTATCGTGATTGCTAAAAATGGCTTGGCATCTTTTCCCCTAGAGAGTTTTTCATACCACCAAGCAAGCTCTGGAACTTTTGGCATTGCTGCCCTCATTGCATTTACTAGCTTTATTGGTTTTGAATCTGCCGCATTGTATGGAGAAGAAACTAAAAACCCCGAGCGCAGTATTCCACGAGCAACCTACATTGCCGTAACTTCAGTTGGTATTTTCTATGTTTTCACAACCTGGATAATTATTGGCGCTACAGGTATCTCTAAACTACAAACTCAAGCGACTGCCGATGGCGGAGTCTTTGTCCTCAATCTTCTCAATCAATATGGTGGCGAGATTCTTTTCGATATAGGAGCGGTTCTACTTTGTACAAGTGTGCTAGCTGGTTTTTCTGCTCTCCACAATGCAGCAAGCAGATACTTATTCGCACTGGGGCGTGAAAATATCGCCCCCCGCATCTTCGGCGAATATCACAAAGATTATTTCAGTCCACACATTGCAAGTCTGGCTATAACAGGAATCACGTCAGGGGTGGCCGTTGCCTTTGCCATTGGCGGCGCAGATCCTTACCGAACCTTTGCTGCCAGCTTAATTGCAGTAGGAACACTGGGAATTGTTGGATTACAGGCTTTTGCCTCTTTGTCAGTCATTGTTTTCTTTTCGAAGCGCAAAGATCGAAAACTATGGGAAAGTTTCTTGGCACCCCTTATTGGCTTTATCGGGTTGATGGCCGCCTTTTTCTTGGCCGCCGTGCATTACAACACCCTAACTGGCACAGATAACAAGTTAATTAACTTGGTTCCTGTTCTTCTCATATTCATTACCGCTGCTGGCATCCTCAATGGAATTCGTATTAAGAAGACCAAGCCGGTCGTTTATGCAAAGTTAGCTTCAACGCAACTGCGAGCTCGCAAGGTGACAGATTTAGATATCCCTCACGTTGATTACAGCAAAAAGTATTGCCTAGTTGGCGCTGGTCCTGCTGGACTTGTTATGGCCAGAGCGTTAATTAAAGAAGGTGTCCCTTTTGATTGGTATGAACGTAATTCCAATGTAGGTGGCATTTGGGATATGGATAATCAGGATTCTCCTATGTACGACTCATGCCATTTTATTTCTTCTAAATACACAAGTGGGTTTTACGGCTTTCCAATGCCCGCTGATTATCCGGACTACCCATCATGGACTCAAATCCGTGATTACATCCGAAATTTTGCAGATACATACAATCTAAAGGATCGCGTGAAGTTTGGTGTCTCAGTCTTAGATGCCCAGCCAATTGATAACGATCAATGGCACATAAGTTTTTCTGATGGAAAGTCGCAGATTTATGAAGGTTTGATAAATGCAACAGGTGTTACTTGGCATGCAAATCGTCCGCATATTAAGGGCGAAGAAAATTTCAAAGGCACAATCATGCACTCGGTTGAATATCGAACTGGATCACAATTTGATGGAAAGCGTGTATTGATAGTTGGTGCAGGCAACTCTGGCGTAGATATTGCTACTGATGCTGCGTTACATTCTAAGCAAGCGTTTTTATCTGTACGACGTGGATATCGTTTTATTCCAAAGTACATCTTTGGCGTACCTACCGACGCACTCATTTCAGGAAAAATTGCCCCTCCTAAAGGTGTTTCTATTTCAGGGGATGTCACAAAGATGATTGACACATTGGTTGGAGATTTAACCCGCTACGGTCTGCCTAAGCCTGACCATGATTTATTAGCTTCTCACCCAATTATGAATACACAAGTACTTCATCACCTTGGGCACGGAGATTTGATTGCCAAAGCAGATATCGAAGAAATTACTGAAGACGGTGTCAGATTTAAAGACGGTAGTTTCGAACAAATAGATCTCATTGTTCTGGCAACGGGATATTCCTATTCGGTTCCATATCTCGAGCAAGGCGAAGATGAATGGCGAGATGGTCGCCCTCAACTGTATTTGCGAATTCTCTCTCGTAAACACCTCAATCTTTACTTTATTGGCTATGCCGAATTTGCAGATGCTGCATATCGCCGATTTGATGAGATGGCGCAAATGGTGGTTCTTGATATTCGCGCACGCACTACTGGCCTGAATTATCCAGAGCTTGTTGAGTTACGAAAATCAGATAATCCTGACCTTGCCGGTGGCCACAAATATATTGATAGCCCACGACACACTAATTACATCGAAGTTGAAACTTATCTGAACCACTTAGCAATTCTGCGAGATCGATTTGATTGGCCAGAAGTAGATGAATCTACGTACCAATCACTTACTCGATAATCTCCCAGACACCATTAACTTGGCGTGCGATGCCACGTTGTTCTAGTTCCTTTAAATAGCGCTTGTGTCCGCGTTCGCCTTTTCCAACAAATAGCGGCATCAGCTTTGGAAGTGCGCTTGGAAATAACATGGCAATTCGAACTAGCCATGATTCGCTAGGTTTTGGATAGACCTCAAATTTTGGCTTATCCAGGATTTTTAGAAAAGCTTTTACAACATCCTCAGTTTTTTGAGGTGGATCCATAAACTGAAGTGAATTTCCACCTTCAACCGCTTCGCGATGCAACATAGGCGTATCAGTGGCTGAAGGCATAACCGAACCTACTTTTATTCCCTTAGCCATAAAATCTAAACTCATAGAAAGCATCGCACCACGTAAGCCAAATTTAGACACTGTATACATAGGAGTTTCGCCCAATGGAAAAATCCCACCCAATGAAACTGTCGTGACGATGCGTGGATCGCTAGATTTTTTAAGCAAATCTATGCAGGAGCGAATTACCACAAGAGGTGATCGAAGATTAATGTCGAGCTCATACTCAATACTCTCAAGACTTCTTTCATCAAATCGATCTGTGGTTGTTATAGCTGCATTCGGAATTAAAACATCAACACGACCATATTTATTCTCAATCTCTTTAATCGCAGCAGCAATTTCTTCTCGATTAGTTAAGTCCAAGGCAATGAAATGATGGTTTGAACCTGTAAGTTCTGCAGCTACTTTTTCTAGACGCGTTTTATTGAGATCAAGTAAGACCAACTGTGCCCCACGGCCAGAGAACTCTCGGGCCAGATGTGAACCTATTCCGCCGGCTCCACCAGTTATGACAATTACCTTGTTGCTGAAATTAAAACTCATAATTTAAAGAATACCTCACGGGTCCCCGTTAAGGCTGATAACAGTCTGGTGCCATCGAGAGCGGTATTTTGTTGCTATCTCGAACAGCACATGAAATTAAATCTTGACCCGACCAGACCTCGGTCCATTTTCCATCAACACGCTTGACGATTGTGGCATGGCCACTTCGTCGATAATTAACTGCAAGTAGACGAAATTCGCCGTCAGTTTTCTGGATATGAACAATTACATCCTTTAATTTGAGGTCAATAAGAAATGGTGACTGTGAGGCGTAATTTTTCTGATAATCATTGGTGTAACCAAAGCTGGCGCTGTAATACATCACGGGGTTATCTGTTTGCATGGTCGATCCACAGTCAGGGGAAATTGCAAGTACCGCTTTAGTTTCCCCACGGAAATAAGCCTTGATGTAGTCGTAATGCTTATCATCGCTCAGGTTAGTTGACGAGTTAGTTGCACTGTCGACCTTAAATTTATTGGCCAACATAACCTCATCAACAGCGGTGATTACCTTAGTGGCATTAGTTTTCCACATTGAATAATAAGAGTCATCGTTCACACATCCAGGAAATTGCGCTTCAACCCCGGGTGAATTGTCGTTAATAATGCTGTATCCATCTGGGCTAATCCACCAAAGATCTACGGGAGAAGCTTTAACTAAAGGCGCTACACCAGCAAGTTTGCTTTGGACTTGCGAAAGTAGCGCAGCATTAGTTTTAACGTTAGTCACAGAATTTGAACATCCGGCAACGGACATGAGCAATGCCCCAGCAATAAGCGAAGTTACTACGGCGCGATAGACATTGCTTTGGTTCACTTTTGTTATAACAAGTCAAAGCGATCGGCGTTCATCACCTTGGTCCAGGCGGCGACAAAATCTTTAACAAACTTTTCCTTGTTATCGCTTTGTGCATAAACCTCGGCATATGAACGAAGAATTGAGTTGGAACCAAAGACTAGATCTACACGTGTAGCAGTCCAATCAACAGTTCCGCTCTTGCGATCACGGATGTTGTAGAGGTTCTCCCCTGCTCGCTCCCATGTGTACTTCATGTCAGTGAGGTTAACGAAGAAATCAGTTGAAAGTGTTCCAACATTCTTAGTGAATACACCATGTGATGTACCAGCGTGATTAGTGCCAAGCACACGCATGCCGCCAATAAGGACAGTCATTTCAGGAGCTGTCAGGCCCATCAATTGAGTTCTATCAAGAAGTAACTCTTCAGGTGATACTGCGTAATCTTTCTTTATCCAATTGCGGAATCCATCATGAATTGGTTCAAGAACTGCGTAGCTTGCAATATCGGTTTGATCTTGTGTTGCATCACCGCGACCTGGTGCAAATGGAACTGAAATCTTTACACCTGCTGCAGCTGCGGCTTTTTCGACTCCGATATTTCCTGCCAGCACTATGACATCAGCGATACTTGCGCTAGTTTCCTTAGCTATTGGTTCTAATGCGGCAAGAACCTTATTCAAACGTGCGGGCTCATTGCCTTCCCAACTACGTGCAGGCTCCAAACGAATTCGAGATCCATTTGCACCACCACGAAGGTCAGATCCGCGGAATGTTCGTGCGCTATCCCAAGCCGTTGATACCAACTCTGAAACAGATAACCCTGTTGCTTCAATCTTTGCTTTTACTGCGCCAACATCATAAGAAGTTGTTCCTGCAGGAATCGGATCCTGCCAAATCAATTCTTCTGCAGGGATATCAGGACCGATGTAGCGAACCTTTGGGCCCATATCGCGGTGCGTTAATTTAAACCAAGCACGGGCGAATGCATCATCTAGGTGCGCAGGTTCTGCGTGGAACTTCTTAGAGATTTCTAGATAAATCGGATCAATGATCATTGCCATATCTGCATCGGTCATCATTGGGTTGTAGCGTATTGATGAATCCTCAACATCTACTGGCTTATCAGCCTCTTGAATATTTGTTGGCTCCCACTGATGCGCTCCTGCCGGAGACTTTACAAGTTCCCACTCATGCTTAAATAGCATTTCAAAATAACCGGCATCCCACTTAGTTGGCTCTGTTGTCCAAGCACCTTCAATGCCACTAGTTACTGTGTTGCGACCAACCCCACGCTTTGTATGGTTGTTCCAACCCAAACCTTGTTCAAAAATATCTGCAGCCTCTGGCGCTGGTCCCAACAATGATGCATCACCATTTCCGTGAGCTTTACCAACTGTGTGTCCGCCTGCTGTTAACGCAACGGTTTCTTCGTCATTCATCGCCATGCGCGCAAAAGTTTCGCGAATATGTTGAGCAGTTAATAGTGGATTTGATACTCCATTAATTCCTTCTGGATTAACATAAATTAATCCCATCTGAACCGCTGCCAATGGATTTTCTAAAGAGCTGGCATCTGTTGTGTCTGCATATCGCTCATCACTTGGCTTCATCAATTCTGATTCTGATCCCCAGTAGATATCTTTTTCTGGATGCCAAACATCTTCTCGCCCAAAGGAAAATCCAAATGTCTTGAGCCCCATGCTTTCATAGGCGATAGTTCCGGCAAGAATAAATAAATCAGCCCAGCTCAATTTATTTCCATACTTTTGCTTAATAGGCCATAGCAATCGACGTGCTTTATCTAGATTGCCGTTATCTGGCCATGAATTAAGTGGAGCAAATCTAAAACTTCCAGTACCTGCACCACCACGCCCATCGGCCACGCGATACGTGCCTGCAGAATGCCATGCCATGCGAATCATTAATCCACCGTAATGTCCCCAATCGGCTGGCCACCACTCTTGGGTTTGGGTCATGAACTGGTGTAGATCGCTTTTTAATGATGCAAAATCTAATGTTTTAACTTCTTTGCGGTAATCAAAATCTTCACCGAAAGGATTTGTCTTACGATCATGCTGATGAAGAATCTCTAACTTGAGCACCTGGGGCCACAAATATGTGTTTGAATCGCTTTCTTGAGTGTTTGCACCGTGTGCTACTGGGCACTTTGCGTCCATGATTCCCCCTGTTTATCGCATTCAATTGTGCTCAGTATGGATGCACCGGTACGGGCTCGCAAATTAGGAGAGATAGGCTGAGTGCATGAGCAGAGCAATAAAGAAGTGGACCGCTCGCGATGCCAAGAAATGCATCATTATTCCCAGCGATTTAGATCACAAATATTCGCGTGGCGTACTTGGTGTCATTACTGGTTCTGCGCAATATCCAGGCGCTGCGGTTCTCACAACTTCGGCAGCAGCTGCAACCGGAATTGGAATGATTAGATTTCATAGTTCTTCTGGATTAGCCCACCTTGTTTTACATTCCACGCCTTCATGTGTCGTGCAACCAGGAAAAGTGACTGCTTGGCTAATCGGTTCAGGAATTCCTTCGAAAAAGTATTCAGATGTAACATCTTGGCTGCGCCACCGATGGTTTGTTTTGGCGCACAAACAAAATGTTCCAACAGTTCTCGATGCGGGTGCATTGAATTTAGCTGGCTCTTTAAATCAGCCAACGCTTATTACGCCACATAGCGGTGAACTTTCGGCTCTACTTACCGCCCGTGGTCTTCCTGTTTCACCTGAAGCTATTGAGGGAGATCCTAAAAAGTGGGTACGCACTGCCGCGCAAACTTTAGGTGTAACGGTTTTACTTAAAGGCTCAGTTACATATGTGGCAAATGACGATGTGCTCATTGAACTACCAGCTGCAACTTCATGGCTGGCAACTGCCGGAAGCGGTGATGTTCTTGCGGGAATTATTGGTGCATTAGTTGCAACCAACACAATTGAAATTCTTAATGACATTAATCGATTAGCCGAAGTAGCTGCTACAGGTGCTTTCATTCATGCACAGGCTGCAAAGATTGCATCTAGGGGTGGCCCTATATCTGCAGAAACGATTACAGCCCAGATCTCTGGTGCCATCTCTCAATTACTAAAGTAGTTTCTTGCCAGTGGAGTAATTATTTACTTGAGGTTTAACCTTGAAGACATGAACACGCGCTTATTAGTAGTTGTCGATGATGTATTTGAAATGTCCACATTAGTTGCGACTCTGCGACTCAACGAGATAGATGTAATCGGAGAAGCGAAAAGTGAAGGCGTCGCAATCAATTTACTTCGGCGTTTGCAACCAGATGTGATTTTACTGGATATGAATACTGTCGGTATATCTGCAGTAAAAATCGCAGAGAAAATGCGAAAAATAGATGAAAACGTTGGGATTGTCATTCTCAATAATTGTTCCGATCTTCGCTTCATGGGCGAATCTAATGACGAAATTCCGATCGGTTCAAAAATACTTATTAAGAAATCAATAGTAGATTTCACGGTTTTATGTAAGGCGATAAATGAATCAAAAATCGCAGCGTGCGAAAAACATAAAGTGCAGTGGATAAATGGAAACACATCGTTCCAAGAAAAGGCAGTTACGGGTTTGATGGCCCATCTAACCAATACTCAAGCTGAAGTTCTGCGATTAGTTGCAGATGGGATGACAAATGCTCAAATTGGCCGTACCCGATATGTCAGTGAAAAGGCTGTGGAACAGGTAATTTCCCGAGTTGCACAAGAGTTGAATGTGCAACTAGATAGCAATAAGAATATGAGAGTGCAGCTAGTTGGAGAGTATTACCGTTGGCTAGGCGCGCCTCACCACTAATTCCCATGCTCAACTCGGTAAAGTTCCCCGTTATGGAGCTGCAAGAAATTCGTAATCGATGGAACGAAGTCCTCGATGCAGTCCTGGAAGTTGATCGAGTCTCATGGTTATCTTTTTTTGATGCCCGATTAGCAGAATTCGATGGAACCGTTCTGACTCTAGACTTTTCCGATGCCCGTAAACTTTCAAGCTCTCATGAATTCTCGCAGGTTCGCATCAATCAACACCAAATTTTAACTCAAGCCATATATAAAGTTTTTAATATCGAGGTCAGGATCGCTGAACAATGAAATTTCGAGCAACACTAACTGCTTTTTCTTTAGCCCTACTGGTCATTGGCGTGCCTAGTGCTGTGGCCGCGACTACATCGTTGACAATGTCAGTGCGCCAAACTCCTTCCGTCTCTGAATCCGTTGTAACTTTTTACGGAGCTATCAATCCCGCCAAATCAGGACTGAGCGTGAAGATTCAAAGTAACTCTTCTGGTGCTTGGAAAAACACGCGTTACGAAGTAAAAACGACAAAGGCTGGTACTTGGAAAACCACTGCGGTGGCAACCTCTTTTGATGTTCCAATTAAATATCGCGCGCAAGTCAGTGTGAAAGGAAAAATTACATACTCCCCCATTAGAACTATCACCATTAAAAAATTGCCCGAGATTTCGATGGCTGATCCATCGTTGGTTATTGATCAGTTGGGACCTGGCGGGCGTATCCACGGGGCTGACATAAGCAGATGGCAACACCCAAATGATAAGCAGATTGATTTTGCCAAAGCATATGAATCTGGGCTTCGATTCGTGATGATCAAAGCATCAGATACGCGCGATGATGCCGATGCACTTTCATTGAAATATTTAGTGATGGATCACGCAGCAGCCCAAGCTGCCGGTCTGTACACCGGCTTCTACCACTATGCGATTTTGCCTGATGTCACCGATCGTGACGCAATCATCCGTGATGCAACAGCACAAGCTCAAAAAGCAATTTGGCGGTTAGCTTCTATTGGTGGATATTCAGAGAGAGATCTTCCATATGCACTCGATCTTGAAAATAAGTGTGTCCGCTTATCAAGTTCAGGCGCTTGCCAACAGTATGCAACTCGTTCGAGTGTTACTTTATGGGCAGAAACTTTCTTAGAACTTCTAAAGACTAAAACTGGTAAAACTCCAATTCTGTATTCATATTCAAACTTCTTGGAAAGTTCTATGAATAAAAGTGCAATTCTTACCCAATATCCATTATGGCTTGCACAATATGCAATCGATCCTTTTAATCCCATTAACGCACCCGGACTAAAAGCTGGTGGTTGCTATGTTCATTCTTGGACAGGGGCCAACTGCGATTCTCAATGGACTGTTTGGCAGTACACATCGTGCGGAATTGCACCTAAATATGGTGTCCCTGGATCTCGATTGGACCTCAATTTATTTAGAGGCACACCTGGTGACTTTCTTAACTTAGCCAAAGGAAGTTGGATTCCTTCCACACTTGATTTAATGCCAAACAATGAACCTACACAAATGGTTATAAATGCCCAGTCTGCCAGCACAACAAACAAGTTAGTCACTTTTAAAGCAACAGTGGTGCGCCCCGATTCAACTCCTGTTGTCACAGGTTCGATTAAATTTGTTTTTGATGCCGCTACTACTCCAACAATTAAGCCAACTCAAACTGTCTTACGCGCAACGAGCGGTGAATGGACTCTTGCGATAAAAGGCGTTCCAGCTGGAGAATATTTTGGAAAAGTTATTTATACAGACGTCTCAAAGACTCATGCACAGAGTTTTCAACCAGCTACTTTCATTGTTGCGCAAGGCCCAACGCCGACACCAACGCCGACACCAACGCCTACATTGAAACCAACGCCTAAACCATCAACAGATGGGTGTGCTAAGCAGATTAAGAATTAATAGCTTCTTGTTCTTCTAGCAGTTGATCTAGAGCCTCAAGTTCACGATCAACAAGGTCTTCATAAGCAGATACTGAAGCTTTACGCTCTTTCGCACTCCACCCAAGCACTGGTGCAATTATTGCCGCAATGTCTTCTGCTAAATGCATCCCATGGTCTCGAGCTTCAAAAGCAATTCGCGTTCGCCGTGAAATAACATCGTCAACAGTACGAGCGCCTTCATGGCTAGCTGCATAATAAATTTCTGCTTTTATATACAGAAGATCTGAGTCAACCTTGGTTGCCAATTGTGGATTTTCATTTATAAGTTCAAGAATTTCGCTAATCATGGATCCATAGCGGTTAAGCAAATGCCTAATTGTTTCTGCATCAAGGCCACTAGTTTCACTTAATCGTTCGACCTGTTGTTCCAATGCAAAGTATCCATCTGCGCCAACTAGAGGAAGTTTTTCAGTAACAGAATCTGGCTTAATAGCTCGGAGTTCAATGACTGCGCGATCAATTGCATCCTTTGCCATAACTCGATAGGTCGTATATTTACCGCCAGCAATACTGACAAAGCCTGCAGCTGGTCGATCAACAGTATGTTCGCGAGAAAGATTCGTTGTTGCTGAATTTTTATTATTTGCAACTAAAGGGCGAAGCCCTGCATAGACTCCGATGATATCTTGGGCTTTAAGTTTTGGAGACAGAACACGATTGGCTTGATCCAAGATGTACTGAACATCATCTCGAGTAGCAAAAGGTTCAGCCCGATCACCCGTATAAGGCGTATCAGTTGTCCCTACAATCCATTTATCTCCCCATGGAATAAAGAACAAAACAGAAATCGGGGTCTTTAAAATTATTCCAGCATTAGATTTAATTGCAGAACCTGGCAGCACAATGTGTACGCCCTTACTCATTGTTACACCATAGCCAGGCTTCAAATCAAACTTTGCATGCAGTTCATCGCTCCAAATTCCTGCGCACATCACCGTAGCCGTTGCAGTGATGTTGATTGTTTTTCCAGAAACCAAATCCTTAGCTTTAACGCCAACCACACGTTTGCCTTCACGAATGAGAGATTCTGCACTTACCCGTGTTGCAATGATTGCACCATGTCTAGCTGCTGTACGAGCAATTGTCATTGTGTGGCGGGCATCATCGACTTGAGCGTCAAAGTATTTAATAGCACCTGTAATCAGATCTGGACGAAGTGATGGTGCAATTTCATGAATCTGCTTCTGTCCAATGTGCTTGTGCCACGGTAAAGCACGCTGAAACCCACGCAACGCATCATAAAGAGCAAGACCGGCTCCAACATAAGTACGTTCTTTAAATTTTTCAGTCAGTGGAAACAAGAAACCGACAGGCTTTACTAAATGTGGCGAAAGTGATGACACCATTAATTCGCGTTCATGCAGAGCTTCGCGAACTAACTTAAAATCGTATTGTTCTAGGTAGCGAAGTCCTCCGTGAATAAGTTTGCTTGAACGAGATGATGTTCCTGATGCTAAATCTTGAGATTCAATTAACGCTACTTTGAGTCCGCGTGATGCAGCATCCAAGGCTGCTCCTGCTCCTGTGACTCCTCCACCAATAACTAAGACATCAAAAGATTCACTCGATAATTGCGAAATGGCGGCTGCACGCTGGTCGGGTCCGAGCTGTGAGCGGAACATAATCGTTGATTCTCCATTACATCTGGGTAGAGTAAGCCTAACTTAATTGTGAAGGGTTTTCACTACGTGAGATATGTCGGCAGTTTGGATCAGGGAACTTCAAGCACCCGCTTCATGATTTTTGATCACGCTGGCAAAGTAGTAGGAAAACATCAACTCGAACATCGACAGATCTTTCCCAAGCCTGGATGGGTTGAACACGATGCAGTTGAGATTTGGGAGCGGGTTCAAGAGGTCATCACCTCAGCGCTTAAGCAAGCCAACATTTTGGGCTCCGATTTAGCTGCAATCGGTATCACTAACCAACGCGAAACAACCCTTGTTTGGGATAAGAAAACAGGTGTGCCACTTGCCAATGCAATCGTTTGGCAGGACACCCGCACTACTGGTTTTCTAGCGACATTAACTCAGCCCCAAAAGGAAAGAATTCAATTCAAAACTGGTCTAACAATCGCACCGTATTTTGCGGCGAGTAAAATGAACTGGTTGCTTAATAATGTCGCAGGCGCAAACAGTGAAAACGCCATCATGGGAACAATTGATTCATGGTTGCTTTGGAATTTATCCGGCGGGGTTCAGGGCGGGCTTCATGTAACCGATGTTACAAATGCCAGTCGCACACTATTAATGGACCTTGAGACCCTTGATTGGGACGATGAATTACTAGAAATTTTTGGTATCTCGCGCACAATGCTTCCAATAATTAAGTCGTCATCAGAAACATATGCCTTCACAAATCCTCACGGTCCATTTGGTACTGCAGTTCCAATTGCAGGAATTTTGGGAGATCAACAGGCGGCTATGGTTGGCCAAACGTGCTTTGATCGGGGTGAATCAAAGACAACATATGGAACAGGTAACTTTGCTTTACTCAACACTGGTACCGAGATTGTTCGATCCAAAAATGGTTTACTGACTACAGTCTGCTTTAAGTTTGGCCAGGAACCAGCCAAGTATGCACTCGAGGGTTCGGTTGCAGTTACAGGTTCAGCAATCCAGTGGCTACGCGACCAACTAGGAATAATTAATAACGCCGCCGAGACCGAAAATCTTGCAGCCTCTGTCTCCGATACAGCTGGTGTGTATTTTGTTCCAGCATTTTCTGGATTATTTGCCCCCTATTGGCGAAGTGATGCACGCGGAGCAATTGTTGGTTTAACTCGTGCGGCAACTAAAGCTCACTTAGCACGAGCAGCCTTAGAAGCAATTTGTTATCAAACGCGCGATGTTATGGATGCGATGGTTGCCGACAGCGGTGTACCAATGAGTGAAATGCGAGTAGATGGTGGAATTACAGCAAACTCTTTGTGCATGCAGATGCAGGCAGACATTATGGGAATCGAAATCACTCGGCCACTTATTGGAGAAACAACAGCACTCGGCGCAGCGTATGCCGCAGGTCTTGCCGTTGGTTTCTGGAGTTCACAAGAAGAAGTTAAAAAGCAGTGGCAACAATCGCACCGGTGGACTCCAACGTCGACTCATGAAGTTCGAGAGGCTGGTTATAAGCAGTGGAAGAAAGCTGTAGAACGAACTCTGAACTGGGTTGATTAAAGTTGCATAAGTTTGACGCATAAAATCGTAAATTACTTAGTTCCAAAGGTAGAGTAACGGCACTATGGATCAGAGTAAAAAACTAAGCGCGGGCATTCTTCGCAATGATCGCATGATGGCCGATGGCCGAACGATTCGCTATTACGACACATCTGGTCAAAGCCGCAGCGCTAAAGATCTGCGTGAGGCTGAAGAACAACCAGCGATTGGTGAACTGCGCTTGGATCCGTTGGTCAATGAATGGGTTGCAATGGCGGCTCATCGACAAGGACGAATCTTTTTACCTCCTAAGGAACTTTGCCCTCTGTGTCCAACAACTGGTGAACTTTTAACTGAGATTCCTGAATCAGATTTTGAAGTAGTAGTTTTTGATAATCGCTCGCCATCACTTCGCCCACCAGTTGGTGATTGGGCATTGCCTGATCAAGTTGGTCCTGATACAGATTTAGGAACAGCTGCAGGAAAATGTGAAGTCATCTGCTTCACGGCAGAACATGGCAATGCATTTAAGGATTTATCGCCTAAACGCGTTCGAACCTTGCTTGAAGCCTGGATTGATCGAACCACAGAACTATCTCAAGAAGTTTTTATCGAACATATTGCACCATTTGAAAACCGCGGAGAAGAGATTGGTGTAACGCTGGCTCACCCACATGGACAGATTTATGCATATTCTTATATTCCGCCACGAGTTGAAAAAATGCTTGCAGCTGCAAATAAGTACAAGGAAGCTACCGGAAAAGTTCTATTTGATGAAGTCGTTGCACGAGAAATTCGCGATGAAGAGCGCATTATTGCGCGTAATGATCGCTGGATTGCCTTTGTGCCTTATGCAGCGCGATATCCATTTGAAATTCATATTGCACCACTTAATCCGGTTGCAGATTTAACTGGACTAAACGATCTAGATCGTGATGCATTTGCACCGATTGCACTTGAAGTTATGAAGCGCCTTGATGGAGTTTTTGGAATTGAAATGGCCTATATCGCCGCTTGGCATCAAGCTCCAGTTCGTGTTGGTCGCGATGTATTGCGCCTGCACTGGCAGATCACCAGCGTGCGTCGTGCACCAGGTAAATTAAAGTATTTGGCTGGTTCAGAATCTGCAATGGGTGCATTTATTATGGATATGCGTCCAGAACAATCAGCAGCACAACTGCGCGAAGTCGTTTTGTAAATTAGGGATTCAAAACAGAGTGCACTCGTTATTCAACGGGAGTAATTGACACCACTTCTACGCCACCAATTGCATCTAGCACGTTGAGTAAATCAGTGGGATCACTTCCTGGCACTGCCACAGTTATGTCGTCATAACCACGTCCATCTTCAGATTTAAGAACTGTGAGTCCACGAATATCTCCACCTGCCGCGCCAATTGCAGATGCAAGCAGGCCAAGTGAACCGGGGCGATCTGGAAGAGAAATATGCAATTTGAATTGAGCCATGAGAACAGAGTACCGCCTCTACATTTAACTTAGGTTACGCCTGGATTACCCAAGCACCTTTAACTGAAACTTTGATTTTAGCTAGCGGAGATTGCGCTGGTCCATTAACAACAGTTGCAGATTTGTAAGGGTCAAACTCTGCGCCGTGGCATGGACACTTCAATGTCTTGCTAGAACTTGAGTAAGCGACCGTGCAGCCTTGGTGAGTACAGATGGCTGAATAAGCAAACACCCCAGTTTTCGTTCTAAAAAGTACTGCCGGTGCTCCATTTGAAGCGACAAAATTATAGTTTGCACCCACTTTTATGGAAGCAAGCTTTACGATCTTATTGCCTGTACTTGATGCTGCCGAGTTAGTTGTAGAAGGTGACGCTCCAGCAAATATTTTTCCTACGCCAGCAAAAGCTACTGCTAATGCACCAGTAATTCCAACCCGCAACACGCTGCGACGCTCAAAAGACATTTCAATTCCCTTTCGTTTTCTTGCTCCATTTTTAACCAACAGTAACAAATAAGACAACCACATCACTGCGTACGCGCTATCACTAGCTAAAAAGTACGGGGAAACATGGAAACTGCTTGCCAGCCATAAACCCACCGACATTGAAAAACCGCCAAAAGCCGCTAAGCGCGGTGCGACCCATAAAAGAGTTGCAAGACCAATTGCAAACTCAGTAACCATGACAAAGCTACCAACAAGAACTGCATGTTCTATCATTTTATTGAATGCTAATCCCACTGGAGATTGCGCTGAATAACCCGATAACTGTGTTCCTATAAAACTAGAAGAACCTGCCGTTAGAAAACCTGGATCTGTTGCTTTATCCCAACCCGCATAGATCCACGTGATTCCAAGCCAAAGGCGCATAAGTCGAAAAGCTGGCGGCTGGTTGCGCCAAGAAGTTGTTGCTGTACGCACATAGCTTTGAACCGTGTTCATGAAGTGCATAGTAAAGGTTGCGCCTGAGAAAAGGCCGAGTGAGAAGCTCCCTGACTTGGATTCGAACCAAGAACCTGCCGGTTAACAGCCGGCTGCTCTGCCATTGAGCTATCAGGGATCAATAGAGCGCAAACTCTAGCGCACGCACATGCCATGGCTGAAATTGAGGGTTTTTAAAGGCTTCCCAGCGCTAAATCATGCAGATTCCTGCGTGCACTTTCAAGGGCCACAAGTTGGGCAAATGCCGCGTTGTATTCAATTTCATTTTCAAGTGGATTGAGTCTTTGCAATGAAGATTTAAGTTCTGCAATAGAGCGCGAAATTGCAACTTCGCGCAATCTGGCAACAATACTTTCAACATAAGTAAGTGTGGCTTTGCCATCTGCTCGAATTGGCTCAACTGTTAATTCGGTATACAAAACCTTAATTCGCTCATCGGCAATAGTTTCGGCCGAAATCATTGAAACCTCATCAATTGTCTTGCGTAATTCGCGATAAGCGGGGTGAGTAAAAGCACCTGGTTCAATTTCGCTCCAAAGCGCGCCAGTGAACAACTCGGCTTCTTGCAATCTGGCTTTTAATACTTCCCGCTCAAGAATCAAGCGAGCCTCATTGGGATCAGGTCGCCATGCATCAGCATCCTCAACAATTACTTCACGTGATTCTTGCGCTTTAGGTTGGTTTTTTAATCCTTGTGCAACAGCTTTAGAAACTATCTCAACTTCGCTACCAAGCCAACCGGCGAGCAATCGTGTGTACTCAGGGCGTAGCGACTTATCGCGAATCTGAGCAACTAATGGGGCGGCGGCATTAAGGGCGTTTACACGACCTTCAGCACTATCTAACTTGTGGTGGGCAAGTTCGGCGCGAATTGCAAATTCGAATAGAGGAACACGACGTGCAATTAAATCACGTAAGGCAAGGTCGCCTTTTTCCTGACGCAGTTCGCAAGGATCTAAACCATCAGGTTCAACAGCTACAAATGTTTGCGTTACAAATTTTTGATCCTCGCTAAATGCCCGAAGTGCCGCCTTTTGGCCAGCAGCATCACCATCGAAAGTAAAAATAACTTCACCTCTAAATGAATCATCATCCATGAGTAAACGCCGCAGGATGCGAATGTGGTCTGCACCAAATGCTGTTCCACACGTTGCAACAGCCGTTGTGATGCCAGCTAACTGTGCGGCCATGACATCGGTGTAACCCTCAACAATGACTGCCTGGCGCTTCTTTGCGATCTCTTTTTTAGCAACATCTAATCCATAAAGAACTTGGCTTTTTTTATAGACCGGCGTTTCAGGAGTATTAAGGTACTTAGGGCCTTGATCTTCTTCATCACTTGCTAACTTGCGACAACCAAATCCAACAACATCGCCAGAGATATCTTTTATGGGCCAGGTCAAGCGATTGCGGAATCTATCAATTGGTCCTCGTTGACCCATCTTTGAAAGCCCTGCAGTTTCAAGTTCATCGATGCTGTAGCCCTGCGCGCGTAAATGTTTAGTAAGTGCATCCCATTCATCTGGAGCAAATCCAACACCGAACTGCATGCATGCCGCTTTATCAAAACCACGTTTAGTAAGCAGATCTCGACCATGAGCAGCATCAGGTGATGTATTGAGTTGTTCTTGATAAAACCGTGCAGCTTCAGTATTAGCAGCAATAAGTCGTGATCGAGCTCCTGCAGAAAATACTGGAGTAGATGATCCACCTTCGTCATATCGCAATGTGTAACCCATGCGATCTGCAAGACGTTCAATAGTTTCGGTGAAAGTGAGGTGATCGATTTTCATCAAGAAAGCGATGACATCTCCGCCGGTCTGACAACCAAAACAGTGAAAATATCCTTTACTTGGTGTCACATGAAAAGAAGGCGATTTTTCATCATGAAAGGGGCACAAACCTTTTTTAGCTCCGCCACCTGCATTCTTTAATTGGACGTATTCGCCAACAATTTCATCAATAGGTGCGCGGTCGCGGATGTATGCAACATCTTCATCGCGAATGCGTCCACTCATAGGCTCATCCTAACGAGAAGCCGACAAGCGGGCATGTAAGGCATAGGCGCCAGGGTCAGTCAACGCTGCAACCTGATCAATAATTACGCGCATTCTTTCGGTTTCATCCGCTGCTTCATTCCAAGGCTTTAGGAAAAAGGAATCTAATTCGACAGGTGCTTTAGCTCGCAACATTTCTACGAGTTCGCTCACGATTATTTGCTGCTTGGCATATCGATCTTGAGAGTGCGCGGCATTAATTAAGTAGTGCCCAGCAATAGCCTTTAAGAAATCTACTTCAATAACTTGATCACGTGGAATTTCAAGATTTGCGCCGTACCTTGACAGTGGACCATCGCCATGAACTTTACGCGTCTCTAATTCGGCAGCTAAAACAAAGCGGCCAATTAACTGACTCGTTGAATCTTTTAAACGCGCGAGTGAACGGTGAGTGCCATCGAAATAATGTGGCCAGGCTGATAGCGCGGATAAACGTTTATGCGCATCGATTGCTTCTTGTTGCGTTGCATCGCTGCCATAGTCATGGACCATTACTGAATAAAGATCAGCAAAATCTGTATCAAAGCGTTTGACTGAGACTTGATCAGTAAAAATCGCATCTTCTAAATCATGAACTGAATATGCACAATCATCTGACCAATCCATGATCTGAGCTTCTATACATTTTTTATCTGTTGGAGCACCTTGGCGCATCCAGTTAAAAACTTTTACATCATCGTCATAGACACCAAATTTGCGGGGATTTTGCGAACGGGGCCATGGATACTTTGTTGCCCCATCTAAAGAAGCACGGGTTAAGTTCAACCCAACACTATTTCCTTGAGCATCTACGGTCTTAGCTTCAAGGCGAACGAGCAAGCGAAAGCTTTGTGCATTACCTTCAAAGCCACCGAAATCTGAAGCGATAGCAGCTAATGCTTCTTCACCATTGTGACCAAATGGTGGATGACCTAAATCGTGTGCAAGACAGGCTGTGTCTTGTAAATCTGGGTCCGCACCTAAAGATTCACCAAGTTCGCGACCAATTTGTGCGCACTCTAGAGAGTGGGATAAACGTGTTCGTTGAAAATCATTTTCCCAAGGAACTGCCACTTGAGTTTTTGCTGCCAAACGACGTAGCGCTGCTGAATGTATAACGCGGGCACGATCTCGCATGAACTCTGTTCTGCCAGCACGCTTTGCTGGTTCATCAAGAAATCTTTCTTGATCGTGCTGGTTGTACGTCACGGCATAACCTTAGTGACGATATCGGCGCCCGGTAAATGATCACTGACCTGTATGCCTCTGCGGCCCGCAGTTATATAGACCAAATAAGCACCTGCTTCTCGCAGTAAATACTTGTAACTAGAGCCAGAAATCGTGTTGGGCCCACTTTGAACTGGCGAGCATGTGCTGACAACTCCTTGATCATTTGCCATAGTTATTGCACGTTTGCAGTGAAATGGATCAGTCACAATGATGACATCGCTTACATATTTCTTTTTCATGAACTTCACATATGCTTTTGTACTTACTAAAGTATCACGGCCTTCTTCAAGAGCTGTAATGTTTTTTGAGGGTATTCCATGTGTGCGCAACCAATTCTTTCCTGAAGCCGCCTCTGTTGTGCGATCGCCAGGGGCTCCGGCACCGACCGTAATAATTCGTGGTGCAAATCCTAAATCGAATATTCTCTTTGCTTCTATTAATCTCGCCTCTAAAGCTTCACCGGGTCGACCATTTAATTGCGCAGTTCCTAAAACAACAATCACATCAGCGTTACGCACGATTGGATTCTTTGCTGCGCGCCACACTTGTGAAACTGCATAGCCAGGTGCAATTAAAGCTATGAGAAGAACAATTGTGATTGTGCGACGAATCCACCTAAAGAGAAACATTTATCCGCCCGAAAATGCGTCCTCTAGTTCTACATGAACTAGTTCATCGGGATCATTAAGCCATCCATCGGGCAACGTTGGTGGGCGACCATGACTTGTGCGACCACGTGGTTTATCGCCAACTTCAATGGGATATGGCTGGTCTTCTAGTTGATCAATGAGTGTGCGCATCTCTTGTAGGGATGAAACCATTCCTAGGTCATGACGGATTTCGCGTGCAACTCTGAACCCTTTTAGGTACCAGGCCATGTGTTTGCGCATATCCCGCATTCCACGGTCCTCTGACTCTAAATACTCAACTATTAAATTTGCGTGTCGAAACATTACTTCGCGGACTTGATGCAATGTAGGCAATAGCTCTTTTTCGCCACCTTCTAGTGAATTTACAAGATCAGTAAATAACCAAGGACGTCCTAAGCAACCGCGGCCTACAACGACTCCTGCGCAGCCGCTCTGATTCACCATGTCTACTGCGTCTTTGCCCGACCAAATATCTCCATTGCCTAAAACCGGTACTCCACTTGGCTTTAAGTGCTCTACTAGCCGCGCAATTGCAGACCAATCTGCTTTACCTTCATACATTTGCGCCGCAGTACGCGCATGCAAGGCAACCCAGGCAACACCTAAATCCGCCGCCGATTGCGCAGCTTCTAAATATGTATGGTGATCACTGTCGATACCAATGCGCATCTTTACAGTTACAGGAATGCCAAAAGGTTTTGCAGCTTCAACGGCCGCACCAACGATATTTGAAAACAATTTGCGTTTAAAGGGCAGCGCCGCTCCCCCGCCTTTGCGCGTAACTTTTGGAACTGGGCAACCAAAATTCATATCAATATGGTCGGCTAAGTTTTCTTTTCCAAGCATTGTTACGGCAGCGCGCATTGTTGTTGGGTCAACGCTATAAAGCTGCACAGATCGTGGCCATTCATCTTTGCCGGGAACAATCATGCGCAAAGTTTCTGGGCGACGTTCGATTAATGCGCGTGCTGTAACCATTTCAGATACAAAAAGACCAGCACCTTGTTCACGACATAGCGTGCGAAATGGTGCGTTGGTTATTCCCGCCATTGGCGCAAGTACAACTGGTGGATCAATTAAATGATCACCACTTGCCAGTGGCAGCAGAAGTGGTTTTAGCAGCCTAGTAATCGCGGTGCCAACCAAGCTTCAACCTGATCAAGGGCGATACGTTCTTGCGCCATTGTGTCGCGATCGCGAATTGTTACTGCATGATCTTCAAGAGTCTCGAAGTCAATTGTGATGCAGTATGGAGTTCCGATTTCATCTTGGCGACGATAACGTCGACCAATTGCACCTGAATCATCAAAATCAATGGCCCAGTTCTTGCGCAACTGTGCAGCTAGATCGCGTGCTTTAGGTGAAAGATCAGCGTTTCGAGAAAGTGGCAATACCGCCGCTTTGATTGGGGCTAAACGGTGATCAAGTTTTAATACTGCACGCTTTTCCATCTCGCCCTTGCTGTTTGGCGCTTCATCTTCTGTAAAAGCATCCATCAAGAACGTGAGTGTGCAGCGATCTACTCCTGCTGCAGGTTCGATGACATACGGTGTCCAACGTTCGCCCTTTTCTTGATCAAAGTACGACAAGTCTTTTCCAGATGCTGCAGAGTGGGCTTTAAGATCGAAATCGGTACGGTTCGCAATACCTTCTAGCTCGCCCCATTCAGTTCCGGCAAACTCAAACTTATATTCGATATCTGCGGTTCGTTTTGAATAATGTGACAACTTCTCTTTTGGATGATCATAAACACGCAAACGAACAGGGTTAATTCCTAGACCGGTATACCAAGCCATCCGAGTGTCAATCCAATACTGGTGCCATTCTTCATCAGTTCCTGGGACTACAAAGAACTCCATCTCCATCTGCTCAAATTCGCGCGTACGGAAAATAAAGTTTCCTGGAGTAATTTCATTACGGAAAGATTTACCAATCTGACCAATACCAAATGGCGGTTTCTTGCGCGAGGTGGTCATCACTTGATCAAAGTTAATAAAAATTCCTTGCGCAGTTTCTGGGCGCAAGAATGCAAGACCTGACTCGTCTTCAACTGGTCCAAGATATGTTTTTAACATTCCACTAAATTGTTTAGGTTCAGTGAACTGACCTTTGTTACCACAAGCTGGGCAGTTAATATCTGCAAGTGATGTAGGTGCTTTCTTGTGTTTAGCTTCGTAGGCTTCTTCTAAATGATCGGCGCGATAGCGCTTATGGCAAGCGGTGCACTCGGTAAGTGGATCACTAAATGTTGCAACGTGTCCGGATGCTTCCCAGACTTCCTTTGCCAAAATCACACAAGAATCAAGACCGACTACATCTTCGCGGCCTGTGACCATAGATTTCCACCATTGGCGCTTAACGTTATTTTTTAACTCAACACCTAATGGGCCGTAGTCCCACGATGCACGAAGTCCGCCATAAATTTCAGAGGATGGAAATACAAATCCGCGGCGCTTTGATAGCCCAACGATATTTTCTAAACGATCCGTTGCCACAATAATTCTCCATCCGGCTGGCTGTCGGCGGAAAGCAACTGGTGTTACTTCCGTGGCTAAATTTTACTCTGAGTACGGCTTTTCATATGCACCGGGC
>WLIQ01000019.1 GCA_009726135.1 Actinomycetota bacterium
GCAACTGTCATGTGTGGGTACAACGCATATGACTGGAATACCATCGCGATATCGCGATCTTTTGGTGCAACGTTTGTAACGTCGCGGTCGCCGATCAAGATTCTTCCGTTATCGACTTCTTCAAGTCCTGCCAACATACGAAGTGATGTTGACTTACCGCAACCTGATGGTCCAACTAAAACCAAAAACTCACCGTCATTGACAGTGAGATTTAATTTATCGACAGCAGGCGCGGTTGTTCCTGGATAGATACGTGATGCGGCTTCGAAAACTACTGATGCCATGAGATTACTCTCCTTCTCCGGGCAGGTACGTGCCCGACGGTCCGTGGATGAAGGTGATGGTCCGGGTGGACCAACGCACCGAAGGTTACGCGTGATGGGAGAGATTGGCTAGACCCGCTCCGAGGGCCTTGCCGTATAGTTGAGCACATAATGCAGACTCATTCGGTCGGTACCTTATTTGCGGATCTGGCCCTAGTAGCCGGACTCATCTTGTTAGCGGCCCTTTTTGTGGCAGCCGAAATCGCCCTTATTTCTTTGCGAGAGAGCCAGATTCGTCAGATTGCAGGGCGAGGAAAACGCGGCGCTCGCGTTGCAAAACTTGCTGAGAACCCCAATCGATTTTTAGCTGCTGCCCAAGTCGGTGTCACTGTTTGTGGATTCTTATCTGCGGCATTAGGTGCTGAAAAACTTGGTGGCTATGTCATTCCTTGGCTTGAAGGCAAAGGCTTATCAACTGGCTTAAGCACGACATTATCCATCATCGGAGTAACTCTTGTCATTGCATATTTCTCATTGGTCTTTGGTGAACTAGTTCCAAAGCGACTTGCCTTATTTAGAAGTGAAGAGATTTCTCTGGCTTCAGCTGGAGTTATTGATGTCATCGCAAAAATCTTTCGTCCAGTTATTTGGCTTCTATCTAAGTCAACAGATTTTGTTGTGCGCGCTTTTGGAATTGATCCTAAAGAAGCACGCAGTCAGATTTCAGAAGAAGAACTGCTGGATTTAGTTGCCGGCCATGCAGCCCTAAGTGAGCAAGAGCGCGACATTGTTGAAGAAGTTTTCAACGCATCTGAACGACAGATCCATGAAGTTATGGTTCCCCGAACTGAAGTTGATTTTATGGATGTCTCATTAACTGTTGGTAAAGCAATTGAGCTTGCCGTTGATAAAGCTCATTCCCGCTACCCAGTTATCCGTGGTTCTTCTGATGAAGTAATTGGATTTATCCATGTGCGCGATTTACTAGACACATCCCTTGCAACTAAGGGAACTAAGATTATTGAACTCGTTCGAACAATTATGTTCTTGCCAGGCACAAAAGGAGTTTTGCCCGCACTTTCTGAGATGCGCGAACAAGGTCAGCATGTAGCAATTGTTTTGGATGAATACGGTGGAACTGATGGAATCGTAACGCTCGAGGATTTAGTGGAGTGTTTAATTGGTGAAATTCGCGATGAGTATGATGAAGCCGAAGATGATGTTTCCATTGAATCGCGCACCGGAGATTTTGAAGTCGATGGCCTCATTTCTATTGAGGATTTAATTGACCAAACCACTTTAGAAATCCCTGATGGTCCATATGAAACTGCCAGCGGCTTTGTCATGCATTATTTAGGTCGTATTCCAAAGGAACACGACGTGGTTAACATCAATGGCCTACGTATTACAGTGCTTTCTATGGAAGGCAAACGTGCTGGACGCCTACTTATTTCAAGAAATTAAGCTTTTAACTCTTGTCTTTCCACTCTGCGCTTAGCAAGGGTGAAGTGTCCAAAGAGACCGATAAATAGTGCAATCGCAACACCGAGATTTGAATAGGCCCACGCACCTTCCTTGCCACCTAGGCCGACTGGTTCTAAAAGAAAACCTTGCCACGATAGCCACGACGCAAAACTATTTGTTACTAATCCCCATCCCGTAATTGAGGCAATTACTAAAAGTGTTACTGAAGAGATATTGGATGATCCATATCGTCCCTTAGGGTCGAAGAGATCAGCATCGTTGTATCCACGCTTTCGTAGAAGTAGGTCTGCAATAAAGATTCCCGCCCAACCCGCTAGTGGAACACCAAGTGTGATGAGAAATCCTTGGAATGGGCCGAAGAAATTCTTTGCAAACCAAACTATGTAAATTGTTCCTGCAATCATGATTAAACCATCAATTGCAACAGCGACCGCGCGTGGGATTCTTATTCCGAGTGAAATTAATGCAAGACCAGATGAGTAAATATCAAGAACAGTTCCACCTACTAAGCCCAAAATAGCCACAATTGCAAATGGAATTAAATACCAAGTTGGAAGAATAGTTGTTAGCGCACCAATTGGATCTCCAGAAATTGCATCATTTAGCTTTTGATCACTTCCAGCTAAAAGTGCACCATAAATGACAAGAATGATGGGAGCAAGAGAGGCGCCCAAAACTGTCCAACCGACAACAGCACGGCTAGAAACCGTACGGGGTAAATATCGGGAATAATCTGCACCCGAGTTGACCCAACCCAAGCCAAAGCCCGTCATACCAAAAATAAGTACGCCGATAAATGCTTGGAAATTCCCTGCCGGATGTGAAGAAACAGCTTCCCAATTAATTTCTTTGAAAGAAAGCATCATGTAGCCAAGAGTTAAAATTGCTGTGGCTATTGTGATTATTTTTTGTAACTTCATTATTACATTAAAGCCAAGGACACCTGCACCCATCGTCAGTAAAACGACAACAAAGAAGCCCAATAACTTTGCGCTAGTTCCCTGAATTCCCCCAATTCGTTCAAACAAAGTCGCAGTGGCAAGTGTTGCAAGTGAACATAGAACGGTTTCCCAACCAACGAGCGCCACATATGAAAGCGCCCCTGGGAGTTTATTTCCGTTAACACCAAAAGCCGCGCGTGAAAGCGTCATCGTGGGAGCAGATCCGTGCTTACCAGCCAAGGAAACAAAACCAACAAGGAGAAACGAGAAAACTGTTCCTAAAATTGCAGCAAGTGATGCTTGGAAAAATGAGACTCCGAAACCAAGAAACCATGAGCCATAACTAACGCCAAGAACTGAAATATTTGCCGCACACCAAGGCCAGAATAAGTTTTTTGCCTCACCAGTGCGCTCGGCTTCAGCAATTACGTTAATCGCGTTAGTTTCGATGTTTAGTCCACGAATACTCTGGAGTTCTGAATTCACTGGCGGTACCTCCTGGTTGCGAAGAAACTTAAGAATATCTTAAAGCATCGCCATAACTGGCTTAACCCCCAATGTGTCTACAAATATGAATCAGTGAGAAAACAATATTTAGCCGCATATTGGCTATGCATTGTGAAAGAATTAACTTATGACTCTCAAACGCGTCTTGTCGGGAATCCAGCCTACAAGTGATTCTTTTCATCTAGGAAATTATTTAGGTGCGGTTAAGCAATGGGTAGACCTACAAGAAGGACACGATGCTTTTTACTGCATCGTAGATTTACATGCATTGACTGGGGAAATAGAGCCAGCCTTATTGCGAAAGCGAACATTAGCGTCGGCAGCTCAGTTAATCGCACTCGGTATTTCGCCAGAAAAATCAACTCTCTTTGTGCAATCTCAAGTTCCACAACACAATCAACTGGGTTGGCTCATGGAGTGCATTGCAGGTTTTGGCGAAGCAAGTCGCATGACGCAGTTTAAAGATAAATCTTCCAAAGGTGGTGCAGATTCGGCGCGTGTAGGTTTATTCACTTACCCCATGCTCCAAGCTGCCGACATTCTTTTGTATCAAGCACATTTGGTTCCGGTAGGCGAAGATCAACGTCAACACATTGAACTTACTCGAGACTTGGCCGGTAGATTTAATACACGTTTTGGTGAGACATTTAGAGTTCCTGACAATTTTATTTTGAAGACTGCCGCCAAAATTCAAGACTTGCAAGATCCTTCGGCAAAGATGAGCAAGTCATCTGGTTCGGTGGCAGGTGTTCTAGAGATTATGGATACACCACAAGCCAATGCTAAGAAAATAAAAAGTGCGACAACCGATGCTGGCCGAGAAATTAAATTTGATGAAAAAGAGAAACCGGGAATCAGTAACCTATTAACAATTCACTCTGCGCTATCAGGAATTTCGATTGAAAAATTAGAATCAGAGTTTGCCGGTAAAGGTTATGGCGACTTTAAATCAGCGGTAGCAGAAGTTGTTGTTGAATATTTGCGTCCAATACGAAGCACTGCACTTGAATTACTTGACGATGAAAAAAATCTCATAGATCTCTTACACAAAGGTGGTGCAAAGGCTCGTGAGGTTGCAGCTAAAACACTAGAAACGGCCTATGAAAATCTTGGAATGGTTAAATAACCGACTCTCCATAAACTCTGAACCCACTCTTGAGAGTTTGCAGAAACGTTACATTGGGAGCAGGTTTTAAGCCTCTATTTCTTGAGTTTCAACAGGTTCAACTACTAGGCTGACGCAACACATCAACCTTCTCGTAGGTTCGAGAGAACCTTTGCAGAAGATCCCTTGGAGGAAAATTGAAGAATATATTTCGCGTAGTAGCTGCCCTCGCAGCCGTAACACTTTTGGTTGGCGTTGCCAACATGCCTGCAGCAACTGCAGCAGTAAAGACAAAGGCTTGTTTAGCACTTGATACTGGTGGAGTTGACGATAAATCATTCAACGCATCATCATGGGCTGGAGCTCAAAAAACTGCAAGTAGTTCAATCTCTGTTGAGTATTTGCCAGCAGCTTCATCTGCAGACTTTGCTGGAAACATCAAAAAGTTTGTTGACAACAAGTGCACAATCATTATTGGTGTCGGTTTTGCTATTGGCGGTGCGATCATTGCTTCTGCTAAAGCAAACCCAGGTATCAAATATGCAATCGTTGATGATGGCGCATTAGATTGCAATGCTGATTACTCAGTTTGTAAACCAGTTGCTAACGTAAAAGGTCTTACTTTCGCAACTCAAGAAGCAGCTTTCCTAGCTGGTTATGCTGCTGCCGGTTACTCAAAAACTGGAATCGTTGCAACATATGGTGGAGCTCCTTATCCAACAGTGACTTGCTTCATGAGCGGATTCAAGCAAGGTGTTGATTACTACAACACTGCAAAGAAAAAGTCAGTAAAGGTTCTTGGCTGGGATGGTAAGAACGGTGAATTTATTGGTGATTTCCAGAACACAACAAAGGCTCTTGCAACTTCAAAAGCTTTTGAACAAGCAGGTGCGGATGTAATCATGCCTGTTGCTGGTGGTCTTGCTGCACAGACAGCACAGAACTCAATGACAAGCAAGAAGTCAGTAACAATCTGGGTTGATACAGATGGGTTTGTTTCTGCTAACAAGTACAAGTCAGTACTTCTAACTTCAGTGATGAAGGGCCTCGGAGAAGCAGTTGGATCTGTAATCAAAGAGAGCGCAAAGGGCACATTCACTAACACTCCATATGTTGGAACTCTTGCAAATAAGGGAACTAAAATAGCTACCTACCACGATCTTGCTGGAAAGGTTCCAGCAAAGGTTCAAAACGAAGTTCGTGCAATTGCTGCAGACATCGTCGCAGGAAAGATTAAGGTCAAGCCTTAAGCTTTATATTGCATAGTAAAGGGCGAGTGCGTCTTCGGACGCCTCGCCCTTTATCTTTGAAAGGTTCTCTACAGAGGGGTAGATTGGAGTCATGTCACTCGAGCTTCACGCAATTACCAAACGTTTTGGTGATCTAGTAGCAAATGATGCGATTGATTTTTCGGTTGCCGATGGCGAAATTCATGCAATATTAGGCGAAAATGGCGCCGGCAAATCTACTCTCATGAATATTGTTTACGGACTTCTACAGCCCGATTCTGGAAAGATTAGCGTTGACGGAAAAGAATTAATAATTAATAGTCCGCTCGATTCATTGGCTGCAGGTATTGGAATGGTCCATCAGCATTTCATGCTGATACCAGTTTTTACTGTCGCTGAAAATATTGTCCTTGGCCATGAAAAAACAGGTCGTTTTGGAAAGCTCGATTTAGCAATGGCACGTACCGAGATTTTGAAAATCTCTCAGGAGTTTAATTTTGATGTTGACCCAGATGCTATTGTTGAAGAACTGCCAGTTGGAATTCAACAAAGAGTCGAGATTATTAGAGCTTTAATTTATGATGCAAAAGTTTTGATTTTAGATGAACCGACTGCGGTGCTAACTCCGCAGGAAACAGACGAGCTTTTAAATAATTTAAAAAAACTTCGTGAATCAGGTAGAGCAATAGTCTTCATCAGCCATAAATTGCGTGAAGTTAAGGCAATTGCCGATAAAATTACAATCATCCGAAGAGGAAAAGTAGTTGGAACAGCTTCACCTTCTGCCGGACAAAGTGAGCTAGCTTCAATGATGGTTGGACGTGAAGTCGATCTAAAAGTTGATAAAGAGAGTGCAAAAATTGGGAAAGAAGTACTAAAAGTTTCCAATCTAACTATCCAAGATCACACTGGCCGCACTCTGGTGAACAATATTTCTTTCCACCTTAACGCTGGTGAGATTTTGGCAATTGCAGGCGTACAAGGCAATGGGCAGAGTGAAGTGGCCGAAGCGATGCTAGGCCTTCGGGAGCATGTTGCAGGATCGGTATTGATAGAGGGGCAAGAGATAATTGGGAAGAAAGTAATTGATTGCCTCGATCTTGGAATTGCTTACGTTCCTGAGTCTCGTGAGCTCGATGGGTTAATTTCCACCTTTTCTATCGCTGAAAATTTAATTTTAGATTCACATGCAAGTGAGCCATATTCAAAATTTGGACGATATTTCCCCGATGCGGTCAAGAAAGTGGCGGAAGAGCGAGTTGCAGAGTTCGATATTCGCGCACAGTCTGTTTCAGATTCCGCATCATCTCTCTCTGGGGGAAATAAGCAAAAAGTAGTTTTAGCCCGCGAACTTTCACGCCCTGTAAAGCTAGTAGTTGTATCGCAGCCAACTCGCGGATTAGACGTGGGATCAATTGAATTCGTCCATGAAAGATTAGTGGCCGAGCGCAATGAAGGTAAAGCTGTTTTGCTTTTTAGTACTGAACTTGATGAGGTATATGCATTAGCTGATCGAATAGCAATTATGTTTAAAGGTGAGATTATTGCAATCGCAGATCCAACAATTTCACGGGAAGACTTAGGACTTTATATGGCAGGCGTTTCTCCACATAAGGCGGTCACTGCGTGAATCTAAAAACTTTAGGCAAAAAAACAATCTTGCCATCAGTAGCTTTTGTACTTGCGCTATTTGTTGGTGGCTTAGTAATTGGATTTACTGATTCTCGTGTTCTGACAAAAATTGGCTCTCCCATTAGTTTTATCAGAATATTTGCGAGCACGGTAGGTAATGCCTATTTAGCGCTATTTCAAGGTGCGGTTTTTGATCCAAACTTAACTCAAGGTCATAGTTTTGTGGTTGGTTTTTATCCCCTATCGCAGACAGTTGTTAATGCGGCGCCGTTAATGTTGTGCGGATTATCTGTCGCCGTAGCGTTCAAAGCTGGGGTTTTTAATATCGGTGCGCAGGGCCAATTCATCTTTGGTGCAATTGGCGCTTCCTACATTGGTTTTCACTACCAACTACCAATAGTTTTACACGTCGTTGTAGCGATAATTGTTGCGATTATTCTTTCAGCCATTTGGGGCGGCTTTGTCGGAGTTCTGAAGGCAAAAACTGGTGCACATGAAGTTATCGTCACAATCATGCTCAATTACATTGCTGCAAACTTTTTGCTATGGCTTCTTGGCACTACCGCATTTTTGCGGCCCGGAAGACTAGACCCATTGGCGCCACCTATAAAAGAGTCTGCTCAACTTTTAAGAATATTTGGCCTTAATTACTCCGTAAATATCGGCATATTTATCTCACTTTTTGTGGCGGGTCTGTATTGGTTACTAATGAATAGAAGTACATGGGGATTTAAGACCAGAGCAGTTGGCGCAAATTCATCTGCGGCAAAAACGGCCGGAATTTCAGTTCAAAGAATCACAATTGGAACAATGATCATTGCGGGTGCTTTATCAGGTTTAGCTGGCGCGATTCATGTCTTGGGTTTTCAGTATGAGCTCGCTTCAGATGTTGCGGGAAGCTTTGGTTTTGATGCCATCACCGTGGCTTTGTTGGGTAGAGGCGGTCCAGTGGGAGTCGTGCTCGCTTCATTGCTGTTTGCAGGTCTGCGTGTTGGAGGTTCAACAATGCAGTCAAATGTTCAAGTCCCCGTTGAAATTGTCTTAGTGATTCAAGCATTAGTCGTTTTATTCATAGCTGCACCTGGATTAATTACTAGGTACTTAAAAATTAAAAACCTTGAGAGTGGTCAGGAAATGGCTTCGAAGGGTTGGAACGGCTAATGACAACTAAGAAAGTTGTTTCTGCAGTAGCTAAGAAGCGCTCTCGTAACTTAATAATCATGTCAGCTCTCACAGTTATTTCATTTATTCTCTTCGCTTACCTTCCTGGTAAATCGCAAGATGTAACTTTTAACTTTGTTCTTGGAGATGAATGGGTATTGATTCATTCTTGGACTCTTGGATCAAAAATCGGTGCCTATAGTTTCACCGGGTTGGCTGCACTATTTGTTGGTATTGCATATTTGCGGGCTAGAGGCGGGAAGAAACTTGGTCTAAGTGCACTGGCATTTTGCATAAGTATTTTTATCTCATTTATGTGTTGGGCTGCAGCCGGGGCTGCAGTATCTGTCACTGGTTTATTGCAAGGAGGTCTCTTCCTGGCTATCCCGCTTGTTTTTGGCTCACTCTCGGGTCTTATTTGTGAGCGTTCAGGTGTCATTAATATCGCCATCGAAGGACAGTTATTAGCCGGCGCATTTGCAGCTGGAGTCGTTGGTAGTTTGACTAAAAATGCCTGGGCTGGCTTATTGGTTGCCCCATTAGCAGGTGCATTGATCTCGTTGCTGCTCGCTATATTTGCAATTAAATATGCCGTTGATCAAGTGATTTTGGGCTTCGTATTAAACGTATTAGTAATTGGATTGACAAGCTTTGCTTCTCGGAGAATTCTGACTACGTCTTCTGATACTTGGAACTCAGCACCGATTTTTAGCACGATTCAGATTCCGATACTCTCAAAGATTCCACTTATTGGTCCAATATTTTTCTCACAAACAATAATTGTTTATATGCTCTATGTGATTGTGGCACTAATTCAACTTACTCTTTTTAAATCTAAATGGGGTTTACGAATGAGAGCGGTAGGAGAACTTCCAGTTGCCGCTGAAAGTGTTGGCATCGATGTTAATAAAGTTCGTTTCCGCAATGTTCTAATTGCAGGTTTAGTAGCAGGACTTGGTGGTGCATTCTTTACTGTTGGTTCATCTGGAGCATTTAGCCGCCAAATGACCGCGGGCATGGGTTTCATCGCACTTGCTGCACTTATTTTCGGCAAGTGGACCCCACTTGGTGCTGTCGCCGCCGCACTTCTGTTTGGTTTTGCAGATCAATTGAGAACCGTTCTTTCAATCACTGGAACTCCAATACCGAGTGAGTTTATGGTGATGGTCCCTTATATCGTCACTATCATCGCAGTGTCCGGCTTCGTCGGAAAAGTACGTGCACCTGCAAGTGATGGAATTCATTACAAACGCGGAGGAACTCACTAGTGTCTAAAGATTGGGAGCTACTTCGCACTGAAGCTATACAGATAATGAAAAAGGCATACGTGCCCTATTCAAAATTTCCGGTGGGCGTAGCTGCGCTGGTATCAGATGGGCGAATAGTTACAGGATGTAATGTTGAGAATGCAAGTTATGGTTTAACTCTCTGCGCTGAATGCGGTTTGGTTTCGCAACTGATTCAAAGTGGTGGTGGAAAATTAGTCGCATTTGTTTGTGTCGATATTAATGGAGATTACTTGATGCCCTGTGGGCGTTGCAGACAACTATTGCAGGAACATGGTGGCTCTGGACTTGAACTCATGACTGATGCGGGTATTAAAACTCTGGGGGATTTACTTCCATGGGCATTTGGTCCAGAAGAGATTGAAAAACGCCTTGATTGAGGCATTTGCTGCGGTAGAAATAATTGCCGCAAAGCGCGATTCACAAGTGTTATCAGATGCGCAAATAAATTGGGTTGTTGATGCCTACACGCGCGGAGTTGTAGCAGATGAGCAGATGTCCGCTCTTGCAATGGCGATATTGCTTAATGGAATGAATTCGCACGAAATATCACAATGGACCCATGCCATGATCAATAGTGGCGAACGTATGAATTGGAAGATGCTTGATCGACCTACTGTTGATAAGCATTCCACTGGTGGTGTCGGTGACAAAATAACTCTTCCACTTGCACCCTTAGTTGCTGCTTGCGGAGGTGCTGTTCCACAACTTTCGGGTCGCGGCTTAGGACATACTGGTGGCACTCTCGATAAAATGGAATCAATCCAAGGTTGGCGTGCATCCCTGTCTAATGATGAAATGCTTAGAGTGCTACAAGAAACAGGTGCAGTTATTTGCGCAGCCGGTGATAGTCTAGCTCCTGCAGATAAGAAACTTTATGCGCTGCGCGATGTAACCGCCACAGTTGAAGCTATTCCACTCATAGCTTCTTCAATTATGAGCAAAAAAATTGCTGAAGGTACGTCTGCCTTAGTTTTAGATGTGAAGACAGGTAGCGGTGCATTTATGAGTGATCCGAATAAAGCGGGTGAACTTGCACGTGTCATGGTGCAATTGGGTAAAGATGCCGGAGTGATAACACGCGCATTAGTAACTGCAATGGATGTACCACTCGGGCTGACTGTTGGAAATGCATTAGAAGTCGCCGAATCCGTTGAGGTTCTATCTGGTGGCGGACCTGCAGATGTGGTTGAACTTACCTTGTTACTAGCAAGAGAAATGATTGATGCAGCGGGAATCAAAGGAAAGGATCCTGAAGTTGCTTTAATGGATGGATCAGCAATGGATCACTGGCGCAGAATGGTTATTGCACAAGGCGGAGATCCTGATTCAGCACTTCCTGTTGCAAAGGAATCTCACACTGTACTTTCTCAATCTGCTGGAACCATCACAGAAATGGATGCGATGAAAGTAGGTGTGAGTTCATGGCGCCTCGGTGCAGGCCGCTCGAAGCAAGGAGAAAAAGTTCAACATGGTGCCGGGATTAAACTGCATGCCAAACCGGGTGAAGTAGTTAAAAAAGGCGATCCACTTTTTACTTTATTTACTGATGAGAGTGTACGTTTTGAGCGAGCGTTAGAAGCACTTGATGGTGCTGTCATAATTATTGAAGGCGGGACTGCTCAGCAACTCCCATTAGTTATAGAACGGATTATTTAATGAGCTCTTTGATGAAGTTACCTACAGAAGAGCAAATCAAACGTCTCCCGAAAGTATTACTTCATGATCATTTAGATGGTGGACTTCGCACACAAACCATCATTGATATTGCTCAAGAAATTGGTTATTCAGCGCTTCCAACTCAAGATGCAGATGCTCTAGCTCAGTGGTTTCGTGAATCTTGTGATTCAGGATCTTTAGTTAGATATTTAGAAACTTTTTCACACACCATCGCAGTGATGCAACGCCGTGAAGACATTGTTCGAGTAGCCCATGAGTGCGCCTTAGATTTAGCACGAGACGGTGTTGTCTATGCTGAAGTTCGCGGCGCCCCAGAACTTTTTACTCAAGGCTCTCTAAATATGTCTCAAGTAATTGAAGCTACACTCGAGGGATTTCGATCTGGCGAGCTGGCGGCACGCGAAGAAGGTTTTAATATCCGAGTTGAATCTTTATTATGTGGAATGCGTCAAAACAAATTAAGCCAAGAGGTCGCTGAACTCGCTGTTAAATTCCGTGACAAAGGTGTTATTGGCTTTGATATTGCTGGCCCAGAAGATGGCTTTCCGCCAAGTGATCAGTTAAAGACTTTTGAATATCTGAGACAAGAGGACGCACATTTCACAATTCATGCGGGTGAAGCCTATGGACTTCCTTCTATTTGGGAAGCGATTCAGCTGTGTGGTGCTGAGCGTTTAGGTCATGGCGTAAGAATTATCGATGACATTGATTTTTCAGGAAGCGAACCGCTGTTAGGAAAATTAGCTTCTTATGTGCGAGATCGTCGGATTCCACTTGAATTATGCCCCACTTCTAATCTGCAAACAGGAGCAGCCAAGAGTTACAAGGAACATCCACTTGGTGTTCTAGCCAGCCTTAGATTCCGAGTAACTTTGAATACTGACAATCGATTAATGAGTCAGACATCTATGTCTCATGAAATGAGTGAATCCGTCAAAGCATTCAATTGGGGGTTCACAGAACTGCAGCGAGTCACAATCAATGCAATGAAGAGTGCCTTTATTTCCTATCCAGAGCGTTTGGCGATCATTGAGGAAACTATTAAGCCAGCTTTTGCACGTATTGCAGCTGAATAATTCTCTTTAATTGCCTATTGGATGCCACACGGTTTTGTGCTCTAAAAATGCCAAAATCCGTCCTGGATCCGCTGATTTGAACGTGTAAATTCGCTTGAGATTTTCCGCTCCAGCAATTCGAATTTCACCATGTGCTTTGGAACTTAAACCTGAAATATCTAACCCATCGATATCCATGTGTGAAGCCATCCAAGGTGCAATTTCATCTTTCTTGCCAGTCAAAATATTTATAACTCCTGCAGGTACATCACTCGTTGCAACAACCTCAGCAAAACTCATTGCAGATAGTGGTGCCTTAGTACTTGCTAGGACAATAACGGTATTACCACCAACAATGATTGGTGTAACGGCATCGATTAATCCAAGGAGCGATGGTGATTCCGGAGCTATAGCCGCAATGACACCCATACTTTCAGGTATCGTGAAGTTGTAATAGGGACCAGCAACTGGATTAAGTGCACCAGAAAGAGATGAAATCTTGTCGGTCCAGCCCGCATACCAGACTAAGCGATCAACCGCATCAGTAACCTCTTTTTCAGCCTTAGCTTTAGTTACACCGGTGACGGTAATAATTTCATCTACGAACTGCGGACGCCGTCCTTCTAGCATTTCTGCAATTCGATAAAGAATTTGTCCTTTGTTGTAGGCACTGGCTTTATTCCACCCCGACTGAGCAGCTCGAGCCGCTACGACTGCATCCTTTAAATCCTTACGAGATGCTAAACAAGGATTGGCTATAAAAGTACCTTTAGCATTTTTTACCTCATAGGTACGGCCAGATTCTGTACGTGGGAACGCTCCATTAATAAAAAGCTTGTATGTCTTTTTAACATCGATTCGATTACTCATGTGAGACTCCCTTCAAATAAGCAGTTAAGCCATGTCGCCCACCTTCGCGACCCCAACCAGATTCTTTATAGCCACCAAAAGGTGACGTAGGATCAAATTTATTAAATGTATTTGCCCATATAACACCGGCACGCAACTGCTGTGTTGCCCATAAAACCTTAGAGCCTTTCTCGCTCCAAATGCCCGCAGATAAACCAAATGGAGTGTTATTTGCCTTATCTATAGCCTCTTGCGGAGTTCTAAAAGTTAATACTGAAAGCACAGGACCGAAGATTTCTTCCCGGGCGATACGGTGGGCTTGAGTAACTCCTGTAAAAATAGTTGGGGCAAACCAGAAACCTTTGCCTGGCAAATCACATGGTGCACTCCAACGCTCGGCACCTTCTGAATCGCCGGCCGCAGTTAACTCACGAATTTTTAAAAGTTGCTCTTTACTATTGATTGCTCCTAGATCGGTATTTTTATCCATGGGATCACCGACGCGAATCTTTGCCATCCGATTCTTAAGCTTATCGAGTACTTCATCAGCAACGCTCTCTTGCAATATCAGACGTGATCCTGCACAACAAACGTGGCCTTGATTGAAGAAAATTCCATTGACGATACCTTCTACCGCTTCATCGATAGCTGCATCTTCAAAGACGATATTGGCGGCTTTGCCACCTAATTCCAAAGTCACACTCTTTTTTGTTGGAGCAACAGCCCGGGCGATTAATTTTCCAACATCAGTTGATCCAGTAAATGCGATTTTGTCGATTCCGGGATGATTAACAATGAGCGCGCCAGTTGAACCGTCTCCAGTAACAATATTGACAACACCTGCAGGTAATTCGGCCTGCTGGCAGACTTCTGCGAATAGAAGCGCAGTTAGTGATGTAGTTTCTGCAGGCTTTAAGACAACTGTATTTCCGGCCGCTAACGCGGGTGCAATTTTCCAAGCCAACATTAACAATGGAAAGTTCCAAGGAATAATTTGCCCGGCAACTCCATGTGCTTTTGGAACGGTACCTAAACCAGCATATTCAAGCTTGTCGGCCCAGCCAGCGTGATAAAAGAAATGTGCAGCAGCTAGTGGCACATCAACATCGCGAGATTCACGGATAGGTTTTCCATTATCTAAAGTTTCTAATACTGCGAATTCACGTGAGCGTTCCTGCATGATCCGAGCAATACGAAAAAGATACTTTCCGCGCTCTTTCCCACTCATTTTTGACCATGTTGTTGTGTATGCCTTGCGCGCAGCCTTAACAGCAGCGTCTACATCAGCTTTTCCGGCAAGTGCGATCTGTGAGAGCACTTCTTCGGTTGCCGGATTTATAGTGGGAAAGTGCTTATTGCCTGATACAAATTTGCCACCAATGAAATGGCCATATTTTGGTTTAATCGAAACGATCGCGCGCGACTCTGGAGCTGGCGCATATTCAAAAGACAATTTTTCCTCCATCAATCAATCGTTACGTACTGAGGGCTAGCGTAGTAGCCATCATCCATTTTCATGCGTTGCATTAGTAGGTCATTAAGCAACGCGCTTGCACCGATACGAAATAGAGACGGTTTTAGCCACTCTGGGCCCGCAGTTTCATTTACCAGCACCAGCTGCTTGATTGCATCCTTAGTATTTCTAATGCCGCCGGCAGGTTTTACCCCAATTTGTACCTTGGTCATGGCATAAAAATCACGTACTGCTTCCAGCATCACAAGAACTACAGGAGCCGTTGCAGCCGGTGCAACTTTGCCGGTAGAAGTTTTAATAAAATCAGCTCCAGCGGCCATTGCCAAAAACGATGCTTTTCGAACATTGTCATATGTAACAAGCTCTCCAGTTTCAAAGATAACTTTTAGGTGTGCTTTGTCTCCACATACTTCGCGGATTTTTACGATTTCATCAAAAACTTCGATGTAGCGGCCAGAGAGAAAAGCGCCTCGATCTATAACCATATCAATTTCAGATGCACCGGCATCGACGGCATCTTGAGTATCTTGAATTTTCACTGCCATAGATGCACGCCCAGATGGGAAAGCCGTAGAAACCGCTGCAACACCAACGTGTTCTCCGCCAATAAGATCTAGGTGCGCTCTAGCAATTCCAACCATGTCGTTATAAACGCAGACTGCACCAACACTAGGAACGGTTGAATCAGTGGGATCTGGGCGAACTGCTTTTGAACACAGTGCTTGAACTTTTCCAGGTGTATCCGCACCTTCTAGCGTTGTTAAGTCCACCATCGAAATCGCGGTATCAATTGCCCAACGCTTTGATGCAGCCTTAATACTTCTTGTAGCCAACATGGCAGCACGGGCATCGGCTCCGACTTGATCCACACCCGATAAAGAGGCTAAGTATTTTTTGAGGGAGGCTTCAGTGCCATCGACTAAACCGTAATAACTCACGATAACAATTCCTTCAATGGGGCTCGTAACTGATCTAAAACTATTTGTGCAGCTGATGAATCTTTTGCAATAACCTCAATGTAACACTTCATTTTTGCCTCTGTGCCACTTGGACGAATGATAATTCGAATACCACCGTCAAGCCAGATACGTAACCCGTCAGTTGGCGGCAAACCATCGGTTGGTGCCGCTAAATCTTCAATGGATTCAACCAGGCGTCCGGCAATCTCCTTTGGTGGATGTGTTCGTAATCCACCCATGATCTCACCTACTTGTGAAAGCTGTGTTAATCGAATTGATATTTGCTCAGTGGCATGAAAACCGTGCCGTGCCCAAACTTCATCAAGTAAATCTAAAATAGTTCTATTTTCAAGGGCTAAATCAGTTGCAATTTGTGCCAACTTTATCGCCGCAGAAATTCCATCTTTGTCGTTAACAGTAATCGCGTCAACGGCGTAACCCAGTGCTTCTTCATACCCAAAAGTTAATCCATCTATCTTGGCTAGCCACTTAAAGCCCGTTAACGTCTGCTTATAATCAAGGTTGTAGTGTGAAGCGATTTTGCTTAAAATTGATGAAGAAACAATGGAGTTGGCCAGAATTCCCTTAGATGTTGTGCGGGCAATGGCTTCACCGAATACAACACCTAACTCATCTCCACGCAGCATCCGCCACCCTTTAATTGGGTCATTTACCGCAGCTGCGCAACGATCTGCATCAGGATCATTTGCTATCACTAAATCAGCATCAAAAGCACGAGCAGTTTCTAAAGCTAAATCAATTGCACCAGGTTCTTCAGGGTTTGGAAACGCAACAGTTGGAAAATCTGGATCAGGTTGTGCTTGGGCATCAACCAAAATAGGTTGAGCAAAGCCAGCCTTATGAAAAACATGCTGCAATGTTTCGGTTCCAACACCATGCATTGCTGTGTAGACAATCTTTAAATTTCCCGGGCGATGTGCAAGCCCGGCGGTGATACTGACATATTTATGAACAACTTCCTCGTCTACAGTTGTCAATTCTTTGCCGCGTGGTTGTGATGCAAGCGAAGTAATAGCATCAATTTTTGCGGCAATAGATTCATCTGTTGGAGAAACTATTTGAGAACCACGGTAGAGAATGCCATCGACTGTTCCACCCAAATAAACTTTATAACCGTTATCTTGTGGAGGGTTGTGGCTTGCCGTGACCATGATGCCGACATCACATTTTAAATAATTTGTTGCAAAAGCTAGAACTGGTGTTGGAAGTGGACGCGGAAGTACATAAACCTTCATCCCTGCGCCATTCATTATCTCTGCGGTTTCAAAAGTAAAATCCTCAGAACCATGTCGGGCATCACGACCGATAACGACTGTAGTTAAATTGCGCTCTTTCATATATGCGGCAATTCCTGCCGCTGCGCGCCCGACAACTGCGCGATTCATTCCTGAAGGTCCTGGGCGAACTGGTCCACGCAGGCCAGCAGTACCAAACTGCAAAAAGCCAGAAAATGAAGTTCTAAGTTCTACTTCGTTATTGGAGTCAAGCCACTGTTGTAATTGAGCAGCGGTTTTTGGATCTGGATCATCAGCAATCCACGCTTTAACTTCTTGTGTGAGATCCATGTTCCTAGAATAACTTCGGAATTACCCCTTTGAGAAGAGCGCCCATTCGATCTGCAGCGGCCTTTCCAGCGGCAATAACTTCTTCGTGATTAAGTTTTTCACCGGTTACACCAGCTGCAGCATTAGTAACTAATGAGATACCAAGAACTTCAGCGCCAAGTGCATGAGCTGCAATTGCTTCGGGGACAGTGGACATACCAACTAAATCTGCGCCCATTGTGCGCATCATTAAAATCTCAGCAGGAGTTTCATATGTTGGTCCACGCCAATGTACGTAGACGCCTTCTTGAAGTGAAGCGTCTTCTGTCTTAACAATTTCACGGATGCGCTTGCTGTAAAGATCTGTTAAATCTACAAATGTTGCACCTGAAAGAGGCGATACTGCGGTCAAGGAAATATGGTCACGAATTAAAACAGGCTGACCAACTGTGAAGCCTTTATTTATTCCACCACAAGCGTTAGTAAGAATTATAATTTTGCAGCCAGCTTTGACTGCAGCCCGCACACTATGCACAACTGGTTCAACACCTTTGCCTTCATAAAGATGTGTGCGGCCAAGAAATACAAGTGCACGTAATTTCTTTCCGTTTGAATCAATTTCATACGAGCGGACTTTGCCTGAGTGGCCTTCAACAGTAGGAGGAAGAAAACCGGTTAAATCTTGTGCGTTGCACTCGTAAGCAGGATTACCAAGTGCATCAACAGCGCTCACCCAACCGGACCCCATAACAAGGGCAACATCATGTGCGGCAACACCTGTTCGCTCTGCGATTTCTTTAGCAGCAGCTGCTGCTGCCGCTAATGGATTTGAGTACAGGAGTTCGCTATTTGTCATGCATCAATGATGTCACAGAGTGTGGTCCCACTCGAAACCGTGGCACCTATGACCACATTCAAATTAGTGATAACGCCAGCTTTGTGGGCCATTAATGGCTGTTCCATTTTCATCGCTTCAAGGACAAAAATTAAGTCACCAATTTCAACGCGGTCACCTTCATTAACTGCAATCTTTACTACTGTGCCCTGCATTGGACTTGCTAAAGATGTGCCTCCGGCTCCGCCGGCCATTGATTTCTTTGCACGATGGCGCTTAACAACGGGCTTTGGGGCGTGAACTAGTACTTCAAAGCGTTTTCCATTTACTTCAGTGATGAGATGCTCTGGCGCCATATGAGTTTCTAGGGGCAGCGCAGTTGCCTGATACATCGGTATTACATTGTTAAATTCATTCTCGATATAGCTTGTATAAATCTTGAATTCTTGCGTGAATGCAGGATCTTCAACAATCGCACGATGAAAAGGCAGCGCTGTCGCTAATCCTTCAATAGTAAATTCTGCTAATGCTCGACGGGCACGTTCAATAGCTTGTTCGCGCGTAGCGCCAGTAACAATTAATTTAGCGAGTAAGGAATCAAAGTTTCCGCCGATTGTGTCACCGTTTTTAAAACCCGCATCCACGCGCACACCAGGTCCCGTTGGAATTACCCACTCAGTGATTCGCCCTGGTGCTGGTAAAAATGAACGGCCAGGATCTTCACCGTTAATACGGAACTCAATTGAGTGACCTCGAATTACTGGATCATCAAAACCTAGAGATTCACCCATTGCGATTCGGAACTGTTCACGCACCAAGTCTATGCCTGTAATTTCTTCACTGACTGGGTGTTCTACTTGTAAACGAGTATTAACTTCTAAGAATGAAATTGTTCCATCCAAGCCAATTAAGAATTCACAGGTACCAGCTCCAATATAACCAGCCTCTTTCATTATCGCTTTACTTGAACGATATAGCTCTTGCTCTTGAGCTGGAGTTAAGAAAGGTGCGGGAGCTTCTTCGACGAGTTTTTGATGACGACGTTGAAGCGAACAATCACGTGTACTAACAACAACTGCATGTCCATGTTTATCAACTAAAACCTGAGTTTCAACGTGACGCGGCTTATCTAGATAGCGTTCAACGAAACATTCCCCACGACCAAATCCGCTGATTGCTTCGCGAACGGCCGATGCAAACAACTCTGGAATTTCTTCCAGTGTGCGAGCAACTTTTAACCCACGCCCACCACCACCATGAGCAGCTTTAATCGCTACAGGTAAACCATGCTCTTTTGCAAAAGCTAAAATCTCTTCATGTCCTTCAACTGGATCCTCTGTACCGGCAACAAGTGGGGCTCCAGCTTTTGCCGCAATTTTTCTGGCAGAAACTTTGTCACCAAGGGCTCGAATTGCAGCAGGTGGTGGCCCAATCCAGATCAATCCAGCATCATGCACTGCTTGAGCAAAGTTTGCGTTTTCAGATAAAAATCCATAGCCGGGATGAACTGCATCAGCGCCAGACTCTTTAGCTACTACTATTAGTTTTTCAATATTTAAATACGTTTGTGTTGCAGTTGTTCCCTGTAGTGAATAGGCGGAATCGGCCATCTGTGCATGAATTGAAGTGCGATCTTCCTCTGAATAAACCGCAACACTTTGTAAACCATGATCTTTACAGGCCCGAATTATACGAACTGCGATTTCACCTCGGTTAGCAATCAGAACGCGTTTCATTGCATCACCTTGACCTCTGGCCACGAATACCCAAGCTGCTCAAACGCTTTTCTAAGGAATGGCATCGAAATACCTACAACATTGGTGTAGTCACCTTCAATTGAAGGAATGAATGGCGAACTAAAGCCATCGAGCGTAAAGCCACCTGCAACATGTAAGGGCTCACCACTTGCTACGTAGTCCATAATTTCAGAGTCCGTCATATTGTCAAATGTGACTTTAGTAGTGACAATGCTAGAAATTTCTTTGTCCTTTGTCGTATCAATAATACAGTGCCCAGTATGTAGCAGACCAGAATTACCTCGAACGCGTGATGCACGCTCTATTGCAATTTCTGGTGTTGCTGGTTTTCCCAGTGACACCCCATCAAACTCGAAAGTAGAATCGCAACCGATAATAATTGCAGGAAAATCGATTTGCTCACGAATTGTGTGTGCTTTAGTTATAGCTAGAGCTATAACCATGTCAGCAGGGGTCATTGAGTTGAAAAACTCGGTTTCCTCATCAACATGGCTGACCATAATCGTTGGCTTTAATCCTGCAGACTCAAGCAGCCGGCGCCTGGACGTCGATGCAGAAGCTAAAACAATTCTAGGCATTGCTTATGCATTCTTTCGTGTACCAAAAGTGATTTTATGAGTTAAGCCTTGTCGCAGTTGCGGCAAGCCATAAAGGCTTCGTCGAAGCACAGGTTTTAACTCTTGGCGCTTGTGCTTTGCCAAAGCCGATTCAATTGCGGCCATTTCTTCAGGGGTCGGATCCCCTTTAATAATTGAAAACTCCATTAAAGCGGAATATTTCCATGTTTACGAGCAGGTAAAGTGTCGCGCTTGGTGCGCAAAGTTCTAAATGCTTTGGTGATGTATGCACGTGATTGATTTGGCTCAATGACTGTATCAATTGTTCCACGTTCAGCAGCTAGATAAGGATTAGCTAACGATTCATTGTAATCATCGATTAGCTTGGCTCGTGCAGCAACTGGATCTTTAGCATCAGCGATTTCCTTGCGATACAAAATATTAACTGCCCCTTGTGCGCCCATCACTGCAATCTCAGCACTTGGCCACGCAAAGTTAATATCGCTACCAAGATATTTTGATCCCATAACGATAAAGGCGCCGCCATAAGCTTTACGTGTAATCAGTGTTACTAGTGGGACCGATGCTTCAGCATAGGCATAGAGCAACTTAGCGCCACGGCGAATGATTCCATCCCATTCTTGTTCAGTTCCCGGCAGGAAACCTGGAACATCAACGAGTGTAAGAATTGGGATATTGAATGCATCGCAAAAACGCAAGAATCGTGCAGCTTTTTCGCTGGAGTTAATATCAAGAGTTCCAGCTAATTGATTAGGTTGATTTGCAATAATTCCAATTGATTCACCTTCGATGCGGGCAAAACCAACAACGATGTTTGGAGCATAGAGGGCGTGAACTTCTAGGAATTCACCTTCATCAACTAAAGCTTGAATTAAAACCTTCATGTCATATGGCTGATTTTGACTATCTGGAATCAAAGTATCAAGCGCGGTATCTGAAGCTTTCTTCTCTAATGTCTCTGTTGGTGGAAGATGAGGCGCTCTATCCATGTTATTTGATGGCAAGTAAGAAAGTAGAGCCTTTACATAATCAATAGCATCGGCTTCATTTTCTGCCAAGTAATGTGAGTTACCGGTACGCACATTATGAGTACGAGCTCCACCAAGTTCTTCCATTCCTACTTCTTCACCTGTAACAGTTTTAATGACATCTGGTCCGGTAATAAACATGTGCGACGTTTCATTTACCATCACTGTAAAATCAGTAAGAGCAGGTGAATAAGCTGAACCACCCGCGCAAGGCCCAAGGATCAAAGAGATTTGAGGAATCACACCTGATGATCGCGTGTTAAGTCGAAAAATTTTTCCATAGCCAGCAAGGGATGCAACACCTTCCTGAATACGAGCTCCACCGGAGTCATTGATTCCAATAAGTGGGATTCCACTCTTTAATGCAAACTCTGCAATCTTTACAATTTTTTCTGCATGAACTTCACCTAAAGATCCACCCATGATCGTGAAATCCTGTGAGTACAAGGCAATTGGTCGCCCATCAACGGTTGCCGTACCAATTACAACACCATCACCATAAGGACGGTTATTTTCCATTCCAAATTGTGTTGAACGGTGGCGCGCAAACTCATCAATTTCGGTAAATGAATCTGCGTCAACCAACATTTCAATTCGCTCGCGGGCAGTATTTTTTCCCTTGGCATGTTGCTTCTCAACGGCGCGCGCAGAGCCAGCGTGCACGGCTTCCTCTATTCGCGCTTGAAGATCCTGAATTTTTCCGGCAGTTGTATGCAGATCACGGCTCATACCCCTACGGTACATGTCATGGGCAAGCAAATGCTAAGAGCGGCACTAGATAAGGCGCTGATCAACTCATTAACTACGCAGTACTGGCGAGTA
>WLIQ01000002.1 GCA_009726135.1 Actinomycetota bacterium
AAAGAGGCAGCGGGACAGAAGGACTTATCAGCTCTTTGGCAGTTGGGCATAATTTTTGAAGATGACGGAAACTTAAAAGAAGCACTCAAGTGGTATGTAAAGGCATCCAATGATGGTTATGTTCCAGGCTCTATGTATGCAGGCTTTACTTACAAAAGTTTCAAGTCATATGAGCTAGCTAAAAAATATTTTAATATAGCGGTCGAGCAAGGCGAACCAGGGGGATATGCACAAATCGGTGACACCAATTTACTTCAAGGGAATCCGAGTGAAGCTGAAAAGTATTACCTGCTCGGTGCAAATCTTAATGAGCCATTTTCAGGTAATGGGCTTGCTACCTTCTATTTTGAGATCAAGAAAGATGATGCAAAGGCATGTTTTTGGGCAAAAAAAGTGGTCCAATTTAAAGACATCGACCAAGATAATCTCGTTTTAGCAAAGAAAAACTTGGTAACATATTGTAAAGCGGCTGGAATTCCTATCGCAAGTCCGTCGACAACTCCTGCTCCAAGTCCATCTAAGACTAAGGCGGCCACTCCTACGCCTTCAGTGACAGCAACTCCGAAGCCAATAGCTTCATCTGACTCATTCAAAGTTAGCGCACCTGTGGCGGCGAATGCGCAAATCGACGAAATTTTTGGCCGTGCCTTTAAAAACGGACTTAGCTATTGGGTTATTCCCCTTACAAATGTTAAAGGTGCGAAGGTTCCCGAAATCACCACTATTCAATTCCGACTCATCGGCTATCCCGATGCTGGCTGGCTTGATGTTCCATACAAGTTAAAGACGGATCCAGATTTTGGGACCGTCTACGCAGAAGTCGATGATTTTCTCTTTGATGCGATTTTTAAAGATATAAAGTATTGCCCAGAATTCCGTGCAGCCCGTGAGGAAAACGGAAAGATTGTTCGAATATGGAATAAAGGAAAGCCCGATTGCGCCACAGATTACAACCCATAGCCAGCAAGGGAAGGTAGCAACCCGGTAGCAACCGGAATGTTGCTATTGATCGCGATTTTGGTCATTGAGCGTTTCCCAAACCTCAAAATCGATGTATTGTGGGGTTTAAGTAGTGCGTAAACCGTTACTTCCGTTAACTCTTAATCACCGGGTCGGGGGTTCGAGTCCCTCACCACCCACTTACAAGCGTAAGTGTTACCGAGTAAGTACTCTCAAAAGTCGAAAGACTTGGTGAGTAGGAATCAGTAGGTCCTTCCTTATGGGAAGGTTTCAAATGTTAGTAAATGAATGGGTTGAATCTTTTTGGGCTGTTCTCAACGTTCGCCCTAAAACTCTCCACGATTATAAGCGCCTCTACAAACGTCACCTAGCGCCCTCTATCGGGGCATATGAGATTGATGCCGTACCTCCTATGGTTTTACAGCAAAAACTTCTCTCCTTACCTCCTCAAACCTCACGACATTGCTTGATGTTGGTGAAAACTATTTATCGAGAGGCAAAGCTGTATGGGGTTTGTGTCGTAAATCCGGCTGATGGTCTCAAGACTCCCAAGATTCAAATCTCAGACAAGAAGTTTTTAACTTGGAATGAAGTAGATGCCATTGACTGGGGTCGATATAACGAACAGGTTCGTTTCTTATCCCTTCATGGACTTCGATGGAGTGAGGCAGCAGCCATCAGGGAATCTGATATCAGAGATGGATTTGTCTGGATATCCAAGACGGTTAACGGTGCCTGCAAATCAAAGAGCAGTGTTCGCAAAGTCCCTTACCTTGGACACTTTTCGCAGTTGCCTTTGACATACAAGCCACTTCAAAAATGTGCCAACAAGCAAGGGGTTACAGTCCACAGCTTTCGCAGAACCTATGCCTATCTACTAAAGACAGAAGGCATTCACGTAACTACCGCACAGAAACTATTAGGTCATTCCGACCCATTGATGACACTGAAGGTATATACATCGGTTTTAGATGATGAAATAGATGCCGCCGGAGTGGCTCTTGCTTTAAGGATTGCAATCAAATGAATAACATAATTGTCGCTTACTTACGTTAAGGCTACCCATGAAATATTCTCAATGTAATGAGAAAGGAGTTTCCACTTGGGACCAGAAGAAAAACTTCCATAGGTAGTGACTTCCTGGTAAAATACAAGTATTCGGGCTAGTTCGCTTCGGTCTTAAGCCCCACCGAGGAAAATCAAAAACTTTCAGTAGGGTCAATTGCCCTGCCATAAACAAGAGGAGGCGTAATGCCAAGAATCTATAGACCATTTACCGAACACACTTCCGAGCAGATGTGGGCAAAGTTGTCACTGCTCAATTCAGGGAGGATAAGTCGGAACGGATTCGAGCTGAGCCTACATATGCGACTTTTCCTACTCGGATTGGGACGAGTATCCAATAAGGGCCATGCCCCCTTCAATAAGGGGGAAATCCAAGAATTGCTGCAGCGACCAGACGGGAGTGTATTTGTCGCGAAGCACATTCGGAATCAAATCTTGCTTCTAGTGAGAGTTGGGTTACTTGCCGCTCCCTCAAACATCCGCTGTTTGCTCTATCCGAAGGAACTAATAGTTCTAACAACTGAGAAAAAGAATGTTGAACTGTGCCCAGAACATGGAACTCATAATTCCTGGAGTTCGCTTAACAATGATTGGGCACCTGACTACCTACCAGAGGTACCAAAGTTGGAACCTGTAGTTCCCCAAGTAACAGTTGAGGATGATATCTCTGATTGGTTTTCAGACTTTTCATCAGTTGGTGATGGAACTTATGGTTCCTAGTAAGAGCCGTGTTTACACAGAAAATTGTGTTTTTGTATCTCTATACATAAATAATATCTCTATATATAAATTATTAATAGAAAGTACTTCGTACTTTCTTAATGGTATTTATGAGATAAAAACAAATAATTATCTAGAGATACAACCGCCGAATTTAACGGTTGACTTAACGCCAAAGTACGAGAATAAGGTGCCATTATTTAGAGACCTACCCTTACGGGTGGAGAGCCCCCTGATTGTGTCCCATTCTCTTACTATGGATAGTGATTGGGCTATCTGATGGGATACCACCTAACTCATAAAAACCCCATTACTAGAGAAAATTTGGCACAGGGAGTTCAGATATGTCCCACCTGCTACAAAAACTTTGCATCCGATGATGCTTGGGAGAAACATTGGGAGAGAAAAAATCCCCGAGGTCAGCAATGTCTAAGCCCTGAAGAGGTGGGATTAATTCCTTTTACGAACACTCACGGTTCCACTGTATATCGGACTAAAACAAGGTGAGGACTTCGCTGATGCCCAGTCAACGGACTGGCCCTTCCAAAGTCACTCACCCTGTCTAGTAAGTGTTAGGCAACTAGAGCAATAAGCGAATAGGGCAGGCCCTATGCCCTACAAACGGAACCTTTTCTAGAGTGCCGACATTAATATGTTGCCAATAAAAGAAAGTACTTTCCCAACAAAAATTATAAACACCATTACAAATATCCACTTGGTGTAATTTTCAATTAACTCAAGATTCTTTTCAATACTATTGTTATTGTCCATAACCAGACTTTAGGCACTTTTAGCTGGCATTGCTACCCCTGCTCTATTGGCCAACATCTCCGAGTTAAAGAAGAAAGGGAATGCGTCCGTATCTATTTCTCGCAGGCGATTCCGTCTTTGTCTCTATCTGACTTCTTGTTGGCGTTGTACAGAGCCTTGTCGTACTTCGGTTCCTTCTTCGTAGCACCGCCAGAGTTCACCGCCCCAGGGAGGGCAACTCCCCCAGGGTAAACTCTGTTAAGTTCTGTGCAATTCTTGAAAACTTTGGCTGCTGCATGACTAGTTGGCATCAAGCCAATAGTCACGCCCAGGAAAATGAATGCAGTGAATATTCTCTTCATTTCATTACCTTACTCAACTCTTCCACCTTTGCCAATAATTGGGCTCCCCAAGCTCCTTACGCCTTTTTCTTTTTTAAACGTTCAGAAATTGTTCCATCCCAATCATCTTGCTCGGAAACAATCATATCTTCCCCTACCCGCCACTCTACTTTGAACCTGTCTCCTCCATTTCTTCCGCCTTTAATGCAAACCCATCCTTCTTTCTCGCGCATTGGAAGATATACACCTTCCCAAAGTGAAACCCTGTCCATAAATTCAAGCCGATTAGGTGCGACATTAGAAAATTCTTTTGCATATTGCTTTGCGGCTTCCTTATCTTCGATGAATTCGTGGAGGCTAAGAATCCTTTTGCCTGCGCCCTGCTTTATGATTTGCATTCTGGGTTCTTTAGAACCAAAAATCCCCACTTCCTATCAGCTCCTTCTAAAGAAATCTCTTTGTAAACCGGACAGATGCCCAAGAAAGTGCGCACAAAGTTAAGCCACTAAATATGGAATAAATAACAAATCGATTCACTATCCAAGCGGTGTCTCGCCATAGTTCAAACGAGTAAACATTTCTAAAAAACCAACTAGGTTGGAAAAGGAATCCGATTACAAATATGATTCCGTAGAAAGTTCTGTGTTGCCAGGTGCCTAGATTTATCTTCCTCATCTGACAAAGGTACTCCTACAGGGTTAGCCTCTCAGTCACTCATATAACAGAAAATTTTGTGTCGACTATATAGAGGTGTATTCAGAGGTTATTTAATAACCCGGGGTCAAAATGTTCTCTCCGTATATAGCCCTCCTCTTGTATCCAAACAAGGGGCAAGTACACTCAAAGTATGGAACTCATAATATTTTGGCTGATTCTCTCAATTCTTGCAGGTGTCTATGCTGGCTCAAAAGGGCGTTCTAAATTTGGTTGGTTTTGTATCAGCTTCTTCTTGAGTCCCTTGATTGGGTTTATAGCCCTTGCTGTGCTTGCTCCACATTCAACACAAACTATTGCACTTGCACCCAACCCAACTAGAGACAAATTACTTGAGATTAAGCAGCTCCTAGACGAGGGCTTAATAAGTCAAAATGAATACGTGTCTAGAAGGAAAGTAATTCTCGAGAGCGCTGACTGATTGTCAGTCAGTAGGTGTAACTGACACATACTTGAAAGACAGTAGTTCCTCTTTTATTGGTAGGCACACAAGTGTTATAATTAAGAATGACAGAAAGTGCGACGCCAAATTTCTGCAGTTCGTGTGGTACGGCAATAAAGGCTAATTCGGCTTTTTGCGAAGGTTGCGGTATTTCCCTCACCTCTAGTAATTCACCAGTCAAGACTTTTTCCGATGAATCAATCAGAAATAGTTTGAAAAGTTATGAGCGCAAATACAACGTCAGTTGCCTTGAGTGTGGATATAGCGGTTTCGCAGGAATTACAAGATGGAAAAAGAAGAAATTAAGAAACATTACGCTTATTGTTTTTGGTGCATTCCTCATTCTGTGCGCTTATTTATTCAAGAGTTCTGTATTTGCTTATGTTGGTGGAGGAGTTTTAGCCTGGGGTGGATTTGAGCTCTCGTCTTTTGGAAAGATAGTTATTTGGGTGATGTGCCCAAATTGTTCTCAAGAACTGGGTCCCATAACAAGTGACATTGGGATTTGAATAAAACTCCCTGAAGAGTCCTCGACATGATTCACACAATTGAGTGATAGGCTTGTCACAGATAGTTAGTCAGTGGCTCAAATCAACCTAAACAGGCTCTTTTCATATCCGTAATGGCAAGCAATATTAGTGGTTTTAGATTGGCATCAATATTTGAGAGATTGCGGCCATTGAACGCCGTCAAAGTATAGGCAGCTTTACTTGCATAATCATATGTTGAGTCTTTTGCTGCTAGCTGGGCAAAAATGCGCGCAGCTGCTTCGGTAATAATTATGCTGCCCTCAGACTGAAAATTATTGTCATTAACTATCCCAGAAGTCCAAGCACTGCAAGCGGCAGACTTAAGTGTCTGAACTTCATTAATTCTCGCTTGGGCTTCGGCTTGGGCTTGGCTCTCCTTATCAACTCCACACCCCGTGAGGACTAGGCAAACTGCTAACAAATAAAATGAACGCTTCATTTAAAATAGTCTATTCGACACTTCTTTTATTAGCCAGATTGGCTAAGTAATGGCTAATGAGTAACCCTAAGGAGCTTATAGTTCACATAGCTCGTGTTGTTTCTTTTAAAGACCGAGTATCTCTCTTTTTTTCTTATCAAACTCATCACGAGTTATTAGGTCCTTTTCTAGCAGCTGTGCAAGTTTTTCTACTTGTGCAACGGGGTCAATAATCGTCTGATTGGCCGTTCCTTTGGAAATTAGCTCCCTGACAGTTGAAGCAATTTTTGTTGCTTCAACGCCAACTTTAAAAGTCATAGTGTTCCCACTCGCATACACAGTCACAGTAGGAAGAATCCCCTTGGATATTTCCACAGAAGTAATATTTTTGACTGGAATCTCTTCATTAACATTCCCTGTCCAGCGCTTTTGAAACTTAGCTACTCGGTCATTAAAAATCGCCCCGAAAGGCATATTGAGAGTACCTTTCTCATCATCGTTAGGTAAACATTTAAAAACATAAATGGCTTCCGTCACATTAAACCCAGAAAGAGTCGCTTTCTCTCTAGCTTTTCCTTCTGATTTGTCTTGTACTTCTGAGAGCCTTTCTTCCTTCTTTCTCTGCTTCTCACCAACTGCTTGCAACACTTCTGCCTTTTCTTCCGGCGTCTTTTTAAATATTCCCATAACGAAATTATGCCGTGCTTTAGTATTGAAATACAGCCTTTGATTAGTTAATATTCCCTACAAAGGACTGTTGGTAGAGCACGGTGACTTACTGAGCGAGTTAAAGCGAGTTCAGTAAGGGCTGTTAGGTAGGTTTGAGCGTGAGCGAAAAATACCTAACACACTCTTAATCACCGGGTCGGGGGTTCGAGTCCCTCACCACCCACTGCAAGTCGGGAGAATCCCGAATACTTTAGAAATGCTCAACGCACTTCCTGTTACTGGTATTTTCTTAATCCAGCACGTAACCGTATTCAATCGAATCAGCCTTTAAGCGCTTCAACATGCCTTCGATAGCTTCAACAAACTCTGGTGAGTTAATCTGAGTTTTCCATCGACCAGTAGATGCAAGATCACCGTTCATTTTCTCTTGGTGAAATGCGCGCATTAAAGGCTCATCTTCTATTTCAAGGAAATCCAAGATCCTCTTATAGCTCTGTTCTGGTGTGTTACTTACTAAATCTTCTAAATCAATAGTTAAGAGTTGACCTTTGGGAATATAACTCTGCCCTAGGTGTCCTGCTCTTAATCTATTCTCAATCCATTCAACCCCTTCAACGGGTGTTGAGGGTCCCCAATCTTTTGTCAAAAGAGATGCAATGACATCTCTGGGATCGCGCCTCATAACAATAAAACGTGCGTGGGGATTTAGGGCTAGTAGATGGCGAGCATAAGAAATATTCATTGGTGTGGTCTCTGTCCAATATTTCTCATTGGTAGTTGAATCAAATTGGGAAGATATAAATTCATCCATGAATCGAGAACCAGCACGTGTTGGATTTCTGGTCAACAACTTTTCGAATCGAGTAAGGATTTTTTCCAAAACATCTTTGCTTATCCCGGCATGCAAGCCTGGGCCATGAGGTGGTTTTCCGTCGATCTCCCACCACTTCTGCCAGATTTTTTCTTTGAACTCTTGTAAGCGCTCTTCTCGAAGTTGGGTGGTGCGCTTCTTTCTATTTCTATATGTTCGATAATGCAGGATCGAGATTCCCTCAAGATCTGAGAGCCTTGAGCTTGGGGACCCATAGATTACATCTAGCAATCCACCTCTATTTGCAAGAAATTTAATCTCTGTGGGATTACTCGTTCTAATCTGAGAATGCTCATTCAAGAGATCGCCGAGAATGGTTGTTCCACTACGGCCCGTTCCCCCGATGAACAGGGGTGTTGGCTTGTGAGTTCTCGGTGAATGCGCCACACGCGCAGGTTATCGTCACTTAGCAATAAAACTATGCATACTCTAATCAAATGAGTCAACATTTCATCCCAGTCTTTTCAGGTGGCACTGGGCGAAGTGGAACAACGGTTATTGCCAACTGTCTTCATCGCCATCCAGAATTTCATACAAGCATGCCCCGCGAAATTCGATACCTAACCGACCGGGCTGGTTTGCTAGACCTGAACTTTGGAAGACCTTTAGCTTTTGAAGCAAGTGCACGCGAGTACCTAAATAGAATATTTCTCAAAACTTATTTTCTCCTTGGCAAGAACGAGAAGAGGGTCTTTAAAGAACGTATGCACAAACACTGGTGGAGTCAGGTGGGAAAGAGTGGAAATCCACGAGGGCTAGTGCAGGCAATTACTCCTGATGAACTAGATCAAGCCCTCAATAAATTTGAGACCAACGCTTCTGAAGATTTTCTGATCGCCTCTCAAAATCTTTATTTCGATCTGAGTCTGGCGCAACTAAAAGGTAAATCAGTCAGATTTTTTGCAGACTCGACTCCCCTCAATATTCAAAGCGCAGACCGCATATCAATGCTTTTACCTGATTCACTCTTTATTAATATGGTTCGTGATGGCCGCGATGTCGCGCTTTCTGTAAGTAAAGAAAAATGGGGGCCAAAAACTCCAGAATCGGGCTTGGAGTGGTGGAAGGCGAGAATTGAAAAATCATTCTTAGCCTTGGCAAAAATACCGCAGGGTAATCACATCACGGTACGTTTAGAAGATTTCATAGTGCGCGAGCGTGAAGAAACACTTCATCAGATTCTCACATTCTTGGATTTGCCCGAACATCCCAATTTACGAAGGTATTTCGACGAGTTTCTGTCTCAAAATAAGATGTCGCAAGGAAAATGGAAGTCAGCAGTTAAGAATCCACATGCATTCCAAAATAGATATGAGCAAATATTGGCTGAACTGAGTGCCAAAGGTATAAAGATCGCTCAATACTATTGAAAAGTTAGCTGATCAAGATTCGGTAACCATTAATTGCAATAATCGCTATCGCAACTAAAAGTCCCAGCTTTTTGCGTGGCAACCTCTTAACAACTCGCGCTGCAATTGGCGCCATTAGCGTTCCACCTAGTGCCAGGCCCCCTACTACGCTCCAATCAATCTCTACGCGATTAATATTTAAAAGAAATCCCACACTTGCTGCTACAGCCACAATAAACTCAGATGCGCTTACAGTTCCAATAACTTTTCTTGGCTCTGTGCTAGTAGTTGAAAGCAAAGTTGGAGTAACTACTGGACCCCAGCCTCCACCACCAGCAGCATCAATAAAACCACCGGTGAAGCCAAGATATGTCAAGAAGCGTGGATTTTTAATCTCAACAAGGTTTGCTTGTTGATTTGTGAATAGGTTTCTATAAAGAAGCAGAAAGCCTAAAAATAGGAGCAGGGTTGAAATAAATATTTTGCCATTTGCCAAGTCAATAAAAGAGAGAAAAGTTGCACCTAAAAATGCACCAATGCCACCGGGAATGGCTAACCGAAGCAATATATTTTTATCTATATTTTCTGCATGCCAATGTGATGCACCTGAAGCCAAGGTTGTACAAATTTCAGCGATATGCACGGCGGTCGAAGATAGAGCCGCTGATGCACCAAGAGTAAGTAAGAGTGTCGAACTGAGTAGTCCAAAGCCCATTCCCAAAGTGCCATCGACTAATTGAGCAACCGATCCTGCTAGTGCAAATAGAATCCAGTTCATTGGATGACCTCCATAATTAATTTTACTGATTCCAATAACGGTTTTGTTCCATCGATTACAAGTTCTGGGTTACTTGGAACTTCATACTCCTGACCAATACCGGTGAAATTAGGAATTTTTCCACTATCTGCTTTTTTATAAAGTCCTTTTGGATCGCGGGCTCTGCAGATTTCAATAGGGGTATCAATAAAGATTTCTAAGAACTCTCCCGCTTCAACCAAACTGCGCGCCCGTTGTCTATCTGTCTCAAAAGGACTAACTAGAGCTGTAATCACAATTAACCCTGCGTCAACCATCAACTTTGCTACTTCAGAAACTCTACGAACATTCTCTGCTCTATCTTCCGGCGTGAAACCTAAGTCCATGTTCAATCCTGATCGCAAGTTGTCACCATCTAGGACATAAGCATGAAAACCTTGTGCATGCAGTTGTGTCGCCAACTCATTAGCAATTGTGGATTTACCTGATCCAGATAATCCAGTGAGCCAAATAATCTGCGCCTTCTGTGATTTTTGCAGTGCACGGTCACCTCGCTGGACCTCATAAGCCTGCTGCGTGATGTTGGTGCCTCTGCGCAGTGAATGCTCGACCATTCCCGCGCCAACGGTTTGTTGAGTTAGGCGATCGATAATTACAAAATTTCCGTACTGTCGTGATTGGGAATACGGCTCTAAGGCAATCGCACGATCTGTTGCGATCTCAACAAGACCAATCTCATTGACCTGCAGAATCTGGGCAGGCTTTTCCTCACGCGTGACAACATCTAGCACGTATTTAATTTTGGAAACCGTTACTGGCACTTGGGTGGGGCCAGAAATCAATAGATAGGAACGGCTAGTTATGAGTGGCTCTTCATGCAGCCAAACGATTTTGGCCTGATAGCGATTTGATATCTCTAATTCATTTGCACTATTGATAATGACATCGCCTCGTGTGGCATCAACATCTGGTTCAAGCACCAGTGTCACCGACTCCAAATTACCGGCCGAAGCTTTTTCGTTTTTGTAGCTAACAATCTTTGCAATCTTCGCCTTTTGTTTGGATGGAAGGACAATGACTTCATCACCTGCAGTAAAGCCAGCGCCGTGAACAGTTCCGCAGACTCCGCGAAAATCTTCGGCCCTGGAAATCATTTGAATATCCATTCGGGAATCACTGCCAATAATTGCTGGATGATTCCATCCCTGAATCGCATCTAACAAAGTTTCACCTGAGTACCAATTCATGGCAGCACTTGCGATAGTGACATTGTCACCATTGAGCGCACTCATTGGAATAAAACGAACATCGCTTATTCCTAGATTCGCAAATAACGGGCTTAGCTCATTGTGAATCTGGTTATAAATTTCTTGAGAATATCCCAGCGCATCAAGCTTGTTAATTGCAACGATGATTCGATTGACTCCCATAATTGCGCAGATGGTGGAATGGCGAAGAGTTTGTGTGCGCACACCTTTAGTCGCATCAACAAGTACCAACCCAATGTCAGCTCGTGAAGCTGCCACAACCATATTTCTGGTGTACTGCTCATGTCCTGGAGCATCCGAAATAATTAAGCGTTTTCCGTCACGAAGTGACATAGAACGATATGCCACATCGATAGTAATGCCTTGTTCACGCTCTGCTTCTAATCCATCGGTCAAAAGACTGTAGTCGACTTCTCCAGAAGAAATTGTTGAGCCGCTGCGGCGAGTAAAGCGTGCAGCACTGATTGTGTCGTGCGGAACGCTGTCGGTTTCTACCAATAAACGCCCTATTAGCGTGCTCTTTCCATCGTCAACACTGCCGCAGGTCAGCAATCTGATTACCGATCTAGACATTAGAAATATCCTTCAGTCTTTTTCTTTTCCATAGAATCTTCGCCAGCTCCATCGATTAAACGTGTAGCACGTTCAGAAAGTTTAACTTGCAGAACTTCTTCTACAACGTCTTCAATAGTTAGTGCATTTGAATCAACTGCTGCCGTTAATGGGTAGCAGCCAAGGGTTCTAAAACGCATAGTGCGCATTTGCGGAGTTTCACCATCTAGTAAAGGAAAACGATCATCATCGACCATAATCCATTGATCTCCTCGTGCAACCATGGGGCGTGGTTTAGCAAAATACAAAGGATTTACTTCAATTTTTTCTTGCAGTATGTACAGCCAGATATCTGATTCAGTCCAATCTGAAAGCGGAAAAACACGCATCGTCTCTTGAGATGCAAGACGAGTGTTATACGAGCGCCACAGCTCTGGCCGTTGTGCTCGGGGATTCCAAGAATGTCCTGTGCCTCTGACGCTAAAGATTCTTTCCTTTGCCCGAGATTTTTCTTCATCGCGTCGTGATCCACCAATTGCTGCATCAAAGCCATGTTCATCTAATGCCTCACGCAAAGCAACAGTCTTCATGACTCGCGTGTATTCAGAAATACCTGAAGTAAAAGGATTTATTCCAGCTAAAACTCCAGCTTGGTTAGTGTGAACTATGAGATTTGCTTGGGCATCAGCGACGACCTGATCGCGAAATGCAATCATCTCTTTAAATTTCCAGGTTGTGTCCACGTGCAATAAAGGAAAAGGAATAGGCGATGGATAAAAAGCTTTTTTAGCTAAATGCAAAAGTACTGACGAGTCTTTACCGATGGAATACATCATGACGGGCTTACCGAATGTGGCGGCAGTCTCTCGAAGAATTTCGATGGACTCGTCCTCAAGATTCTTGAGGATTTGGGCGCTTTCCTTCACTATCAAATCGTACTTGCGCTGCTTCCAAACCCGCCCTCTAGAGGTTGTGATCTGCGCAAGTGGGTGATTCTCTCCTGCACATGGTCGGATAAAGCCCTAAATTGAAACTGAGAAGGTAAATGAAATAGAACTGCATGATTCAAATTACTTTTGCGCAACGTTGACATCCAGTTTTCTTCAAAAGCTAGTGAATTCTCGCCGCCAATTAAGTTGAATTGCAAGCAGCCCTTCATGCTGGCAGTTGCGGGGATTAGGTGGGCCTCAAAAATTCGCGAGAGCGGGATAACCTCCAAATTTGAGCCATCAAAGGATGAGAGGCGACCTCTTAATGTTTTCCACGTAATAGTTATGTGGGTCTCGTTAACCGCGACTATGCCATCGACGCCATGTGCTTCCATAGGTGAATCGTAAGGGTTAGTCCCCCATTGGCAACTCACATAGACTTCTAAGATTCGTGTCCGGTTCAAATCTGAGCCTAGGTCGTACAATTTGGTAATTACTCAAACAGATTAGGACCCCTGCGATGCGTACGCGTTCACTTAAATTCCTCCTAGCCACAATGTTGGCCGTATTTGGACTTGCCTTAAACATCAGCGCACCAGTTGCTAGCGCGGCTGAGTCGTCCTCTAGCAAAGCCCTTTCTTATTCTTCTTATCGATCAAGTGACTCTGACCAATATTCTTCATCCCGCTCCAAGGAATCCGATCACTCGTCAGAATCTGAAGAGTGCGAAGATGACGATGACGACTCAGATGGTCACAGTTCATCTGCCCCAATCATTAGTTCTTCAAAGAAAAGTATTTCAATCCCAGTAAAGGCATCTTCAAGCAGTAGCCATGACTCGGAAGATGGCGATGACGATGAAGAAAATTGTGGAAATGGTGGGGGCGGCGGAGATTCTCCCGCAGAAATCTTAAAGCGTGTTCCAAAAACTGTTGGTAAACCAACTACTTCTTCATGTACTACTGCCGCAGCTACACTTTCTTGGACAGCTGTAATTTCACCAGGTTACGCAGTAGTTGATAAGTACCGTGTTCGTTATTCATCAAATGGCGGAACTACATGGACCACATCATTAATTGAACCAACTTCAACCACTTTAACGATCGCTGGCTTAACTGCCGGATTAACTTATATTTTCCAAGTTGCTGCACATAATGCAAATGGTTACGGTGCATGGTCAGCGTCAACAACTGGCTGTACATTGACTGCGGTTATAGGAACAACATTTACTTACACTCTGGGCGGTCTCGCAAATGTTCCGCTCCTAGCCCCTACAGATCCATATCCAACACTCGCTGTTGACTATCAAGGTGATGTCGCAATTGTATCCCGACCAGTTATCGCACTTGCAGATGACTCAGGAACATTCCTAAAAGGTACTTTTACCTACGATTTGTATGTAAGCCTTCCAACGCGCGTAGGTGGCTACACATTTAATGTGACTGGCGGCTCTGCACCTGTATCACTTGGACAGGCAACTTTAGTTACTGGCGTAGGTCATCCAACATCATTTTCAACAATTAGTTTCTTCTACTCCTTCTTCCAGGTTTACGGTTTCACCATTACTTCAGGAAGCAACTTAGCGATTACAGTAAATCCTCTTCTTTAAGGTTAATTAGTTAAAGAGAAGTACCGCCAACCAGCTCCCGATAATGATGAAGGGGCCGAATGGCACGGTAGTTTTGGATGATGCTCTCTTTGTGATCAATAAGACGATTGCAAAGAGAGCAACTCCCAAACAAGCAAATATTGTTGCTGCGATTAAGTGCGCGGGAGTAAATATTCCAAGTGTAAGACCCGATAAGAAAAATAGCTTTACATCACCAGCTCCGAAACCCCCACGAGCTATGAGATATAGAACCAGAGAAATTAAAAAAGAAATTATTGCTCGACCAACAGGTTGGCTAAAAATCCCAAAATCGTGTCGATAAATCGCATATGCAGTAATGATAATCAGAGTTGCAATTGTCGCAGGATAAATCATGCGGTTAGGTAATCGCTTGTTACGAAAATCTTCAATCAGCAAAGGATAAGAAACGATTGCATATGGCAATAAAACTGCAGTAACAATTGTGAATTTGAACTTGAGCAGAACAAGTACGGGAAGTATTAAATGGGAAAGAGTGAGTAAGACCTGTTGAAGCAGCACTATTGGCTTCCAAATGCCCGCATAATTGAAATAACTGCAGGCCCAAGAATGATCATCAAAACTGTTGGCAAGAAACAAAGCATGATCGGAGCCAAGATCTTTACCGGTACTTTCTGACCTCGCTCTCGAGCCCTTTCACGGCGGGCAGAGCGCATTTCTTTTGATTGTTCGATCAACACATTGCCTACTGGAATACCAAATCGATCTACCTGCATCATTGCACTCACAAACTTTTGCACATGTTCTTCTTGGGTGCGCTCGGCCATAGCTGCAAGTGCATCAGAGCGTGATTGTCCAAGCTGAACTTCGGCCGTCACGCGGGCAAACTCCTCGGCAACTGGACCATTCTGTGTGTCTGCAACCTTAGAAAGTGCAGCAGGAAAAGCAAGACCGGCGCTCACGCACATTTGCAGCATATCGATGGCATCGGGCAGAGTGTCAGCCAACATCTCTTTGCGTTTAATAACTCGGTTTTGTAGCAAAATATCTGGAATAAAGAAGCCCATAAAAATCGCGAAGATACTAAAAAGTAGGCTACCAAAGCTCTTATCTTTAGCAATCAAATAGAGATAACTGACAATAAAACTATTGAGAGCAAAAATGATTTTACGTCGAATAAGTGAAAAGTAATCACTCTCTTTCCAGTTACCCGCCTGGTCAAGGAGATTCTCAAGTTTATTTCTATACTTTATTCCTGTAATTCTCTGCAGGAAACGCTCAACATCGGGCAAAAAATATGCAACAAAAACAACTGCGATAAAAATTGGGGCAAGTTGTATATTGCGAATTAATAGGAGAAAAAACCCTAATGAGAATCCAACTACCGCAAATATTATTTTGCGTTGTACCAGGGTGGAATATTTCTTATTCTCCCAATCGCCAGAATTAACAAGCAACTGCTCTAACTTAGAACGATATCGATCCTTAACAAGTCGGTCTCCATAAGAACCAACAATCAACTTTGCCATATTAACTTGCTTCGAAACTCTCTTGACGCTGGCCTTACCGGCGAGTTGATAGGCACGCACAATTTCGAGTCTGCGGATTCGCATTCTAAATGCGCTAACTGCCTGGATCCCCATGCTTGATGCTCTGTAAACACTAACTGCCACCAAAATGCCCGCTACTACCGGGAGAAGATTAAAAAGTATGTCGATCATATTTTAATCTCTACTATCTTTTTCATCCAAGCCCATCCGATGCTGAGCGAAATTCCAATAATAATGAGTAAGAAAATGCCTGCCGGATCTGTCCAGAAAACTTTCACGTATTCACGACGGGTTAGAAATAGGAAAGAGAAGATTCCAATTGGCAATGCAATCAATACATAGGCAGAGAGTTTGCCCTCAGCTGAAAGTGTTTTAACTTCTCGGCGAATTTCGGCGCGGGCCTTTACGGTTTCAAATGTCGTCGTCAAAATCGTTGCCATACTTCCACCCACTACGCGCTGAATAGACAATGCGGTAACCGCCCACCGCAAATCTTCACTATCCATACGTTCAGCTACGCCCATGAGCGCTTCATCAATAGGTGTTCCTACTCTGATTTCGCTGATAGATCGTCTAATTTCGCGGGCAACTTCACCTTTTGTATCCGATGAATAGGCTTCTAAACCTTGTGGCAAACTCAAACCCGCACGCAGCGCACTTGCCAAAATATTTAGAAGTTCGGGCAATTCTTCAGCAAATTTCAGTTTCTGCTTCGTGCGAATGTTATTTATAATTGCGTTAAAGCCAAGGGGTAGCAGTGCACTTGCCAAAATTATTGCTAAAACTGGTGAATGCAACATCAAAGAAAACAGCACGACCAAAAAGACCCAAACACCAATGAATATGCGGATCACAGTTTCATATTTAAGTTCGCTATGAATAAGCTCAAGGCGAGATCTGATCGCATTTTCTACTCTGTTGGGTATAAAACTGTAGGACGTAATAGAGATTCGAACTCTGTTCGAGGCTTTACGCACCCGACGGTATGAATATTTTTGAAGAGTTTGTACTCGGGCTAACTGCTGCTCGCGATTACGTACTCTGCGATAAATATTGGTGAGCAGGAGGTAGAGAATAATCGCTGCAAATGTAGCCAAAACTACTTCAACATATACATTTTGATTTAGGCGAAGCTCACCTTCAAGTTCTGGAGGTGTTGATCCTGCTGTGGGGTCTAACTGTTCCGCCAAAATTTCGCGATAGGTTGCAATCAAAGTAGTAATGTCATCGACACCATAATAATTTCCACCGCTGGCTTTAGTGATTGCGGTCAAGATCTCTTTCTGCCCTTGTGCCACTTGAATTCCAATAGCATTGACGGGAATCCCGGCGGTAGTTGCTTGAATCAGTAATTCATCCAATTTTAAAACACTTGTTGTATCTTCGCCATCACTGAGCAGAACTAACTGACCAGGCCGATTAATAGTACTTATCGAAAAGGCTGCCGCAACAGCGTCATACATAGATGTGTCGCCTACGGCGAAAAGTGAATCAATCTGGCGCAGCGCTTGATCGAAATCCAAAGTTGGTTGCAAAGTTGTGAAGACTTCTTCGCTAAAAGAGACGATTCCGACCGGTTGATCTTTTTGCAAACTATTTACTATCTGAGTAACAGCTTCCTTGACCGCTACTAATTTTTTAGCCTTCATAGAACCGCTGGTATCAATAACAAAAATTATTGGCGCTTTGGTAGGTGCGGCCTGAATAGCGGGGGTGTTCAGCCAGAAAACTGCGAGAAGAATTGCGACAACATATTTGCGCATCTAATTACCTAAGCAGATTAGAGGCCGACGCATGCCCCCGTCGAGGATTGTTATTGTGGAATGGAATACCAGTTGCTACAAGGTCACCCGGGTGCTTGCTGGCTGGATCATCGTTGTAGTTGAAAGCGTAGATATCTTGCATCTGTATGACGCTGCCTTCAATTCCGACAACTTCACTGATTTGGGTGATTCGGCGTGAACCATCACGCATACGATTTTGCTGAACTATCACATCAATCGCCTCAACGATTTGTTGGCGAATAAATTCAACTGGCAGATCCATTCCTGCCATTAAGACCATTGTCTCAATACGCGTCAGTGCATCGCGAGACGTATTTGCGTGCACTGTGGTTAGAGATCCTTCATGGCCAGTATTCATTGCTTGCAACATATCCAGTGCAGCAGCATCACGGACTTCACCAATAACAATGCGGTCTGGGCGCATACGCAGAGAATTTCGAACTAAATCACGAATGGTTACTTGGCCCTTACCTTCAGTATTGACTGGCCGAGATTCCATACGCACTACGTGCGGCTGGGACAACTGCAATTCTGCAGCATCTTCAATCGTAATAATGCGTTCTTCTTTACCTATAAATGATGAAAGCACATTCAACGTTGTTGTCTTTCCAGAACCAGTACCTCCGCTGATTACCACGTTAAATTTTCCCGACACGCAATTTTCTAACAGTTGCATTGCTTCTATTGAAACAGTCCCAGTTGCGATTAAATCTTTAACCGTAAAAGGATCTTGAGAAAACTTACGAATGGTTAAAGATGATCCATCCAAGGCGATCGGTGGTACCACTGCATTAACACGGCTACCATCAGCTAAACGCGCATCAACCATTGGACTAGATTCATCGATACGGCGGCCAACCTGACCAACGATGCGCTCGATGGTACGGCGAAGATGATCCTCCGATGAAAACTTGAGGTCAGTTTGAGTTATTCGCCCCTTCATTTCAATAAAGATTCGATCAAAACGATTGACCATAACTTCAGTAATATCTGGATTACGCAGAAGTGTCTGCAATGGCCCTAGACCCAAGATTTCATCGACAATGTTTTGTACAAGTTCTGCTCTGTCATAACTAGTCAACGAACGCTGGCTGGAAGAGATAACCGAAGCAATTGCTTCATACACATGTTGCTCAAGCACATCTTCTTCAACCTGGCCTGAATAAAGTTGTTGGCCCAAGGATTGAATGAGAGTTTCCAAAACCTGATTCTTGATGCTGTTATCACTTGCCACTGGTTGCTCGTAGCGAGGATTCAATTCCTCGGTCAACTTACTCAAATCGGGAAAGGATTTAGCTTTATCTGAATCACCTTGGCCAAGGCGCTGAGAAAGACTCATTTACTCTTTCTCCCAAAAATTCCACGCTTCTTGGCTTCATGTGGTCTAAAACTCAAATCTGTACGCACCGCTAAATCAATTATTTCGCGACTAACTGGGTGGCGTGGATTTTCAATTACCAATGGGATTCCACGGTTTGTGGATGCAGATACATCATTGCTTGAAGGAATCAAACTAGTGAAGGATTCTCCCACCATCTCCTCAACTTCACGCAATGACAAACCAGATTTAATATCACTACGGTTGAGTACAAACTCAAGTTTTGACTTATTAATATTTATTGCTTCTAATGTGCTTATAACTAGTTTAAGGTTCTTAATTGCAGGCATATCTAGAGTTGTTAAGAGAAAGCAACGATCAGCCTGATCAAAAACTCGCAAAATAACATCCGTGAATGCCGGAGGAGTGTCGACCACAATATAATCGTAAGAATTTCTTAATGAGTCGAGCAAAGTATCAATTAACTCCGTTGAGATAAATTCAATATCTGTTGGATTGGTCGGGGCTAGGAGAATATCTAGGTTTTTTTGTTGATTAACCATCAAAGAATTAATACCTAGTTCATCCAAGTTTGTTTGCATGCTAATGGCGTCACTAATGGTTTTCTTCGGTTCAATTTGCAGAGCAACGGCGATGTCACCAAACTGAAGATCAAAATCCAATAACGCAACTTTTGAATCAGTATGGGTAGCAAGAGCATGCGCCAAATTGACTGACAAGGTTGTCTTTCCACAGCCACCTTTTGCAGAAAAAACAATCAAAACCTTGCCCCGTGACATAACAGATCCGACCGATTTATTGACTTCCATTAGTTGCGCAGAGATTAATTGTGAGCGCTTACTTGCTGAAACCAATGCTGCAGCATCATCAGAACTGATAACTTCGCGAATTCCTGATCGCAAGGCTTCGCTCATTGTCGTTACATCTAAACGACTTCTAAGAAGGATAACTCCCAAACTTGGGCGGACTACACGAAAATGCTCGGCTACAACCCTTGCAGTTTCCATCTTTACGTTTGGCCCAATAATAATTAATTGGCTATTTGGATCAGCTGTCACTAAGTCGTAGAGCTCATAAGTAGAAGTTGTGACAACTACTTCTTCTCCAAGCGTGAACTGATATCGCTGCGACTCATCGCTCGTGTCAGTAAGAATAAGCGTCATTATTTATTGCTCTTTTCCGATTAGTTAAACAATGAATCGTCGGTGACTGGTGTTGAACTTCCGAAATCTACGCCTGCTGTTCGCAAACCAAAGTACAGAGATAATGTCTGAGATGCATGAACAAGACGTTTTGCCTGAAGTGGTGTGACTGCAACAGTGATAAGTGCCGAGGTATTACCACCGGATGCACCATCAGGTGTTTGCAGAACTTGACTACCCACTGCCAAAACCTGGGTACGTGGGATTAAAACTTGAGTGTATTTTGTGTTTCCACTTTGTCCCGTGACAAAAATTGTAATTTCAGAGCCAGGTTGTAAGAAACTTGCCACACGAGCCGGATCAGATAACGAAACCGTCACAGCTAACTGGCCATCTGGGATTACCAGTGCTCCTGTATTTGCTGCACTGACGCCGAAATTATTTTGGAGAAGTAACTGTCCTGGCTGCAATGTTTGAAGTGCGACTAGATCAGACTTGCTTGCATTGACTGAAGATAGAGCCTGTGTCGGCACCGCTTCTTGAGGGAATTGTTTCTCTTCGATATATCCCTGATTGATTGCCGAACCAAGTGCAGTTCCAATGGGGATCTGCTGAATTGCAATAAGTACTGCTGTGGTCTGTTGACTTGAGCGAAGTCGAGATTCGACTCCGGATGTGTAGGTATAAATCGATAAACCTGAAAGGACTGAAAGGAGAAGGATGACAATAAATTGAACTGTCGTCTTCTTCATCTTAGAGCGGAGTTTTAGTTTCATAGCTCACTTTCAATCACGGTAGTAGTTGTACAGCCATCGCGCCCACTGCTGGGAATGTTGGATCAAGGGATACATCTGCCCCTGGAACTATTGCACGCTCAAATGTACCGTAAAGACAGTTTCGAGTAGCGTCACATGCCGGTGGCCATGACTGATTATTTTGGCAAGGGTCACCAACTGCACATGGTGGGCCTGAACCAACGCGACCACGGTTCTTAAATTTGGCGCCAATGAATTTAAAACTGAAAAAACTTGCTACTTTAAAAACATAGTTTCCTTGACAGTTAACTGATTGTGATTGGCAAGAGACACTTGTGACGACAGGTATAAAAACTTTGGTATTTAGAAATCGTGAAAGCTGAAAATAGAATTGAAATTGACCACTTGGGCATCCTTGCTCAACTTGCGTTAGGGATGACTCCACTTGAAGAGTATCTCCTACCTTTACATTGTTGGATGCGCTAACACCCGGGCAGCCAAAGCCAATCAATAAATCAAAACCATTCGTTGGGGATGCATAATTGAAAGTATCACCATTAAGATCTGTAAAACTGCATCCTCCTGTCACAACTGGGTTATTAGAGGAGAAATCCTGAATTAACTTTGTGCCATTAATTGCATAATCACAAATTGGAAGCGCAACAGGGAAAACTACTGGCGCAAATGCAGCTTTACCCCAAGCAGATTGCGCGCATCCAATTACTTTTACATTTGAATTTGAAGGATTAACAAGTGAAGTGAAAAGTGCAGAAATTGAAGTACCTGAACTCTGCCTTGTGCTTGTTTTCACACGAACATAATTCTTATAATCTGAATTTACCGACTTGCATTCAAATTGGCCATTATTTAGGGAGCCACATTGATTTAATGGAGCTGTTCCACAAATTTCTGATACATCTGAAAGCGCATCTGGAGAGTTGAGATTTGCATACTTGCCTGCAAAATCGAGTGCGTAGCTTTGGTTTCCACATACGCTACTCGCATAGGCGCTATTCAAATTTAAAATTGCACCGGTTCCAACCACGGCACATTCCTGGGCAGTTGCTAAAACCGAAGTATCTGCAGCGTTTTGAATTACCCGTCTCTCAGAATAAAGAGATGAAATATCAAAAACAATCATAAATAAAGCAATGACCAAAATGGAAGACATCAAAATGGCGAAGAGAGCAGCTATTGCTCCATCTTCTTTATTGAGATTAACCAACTTTTTAGGCATTTAGTTCATGCACCTCATCGTGCCAGTTGATGTCAGAGTAAAATCTTGAAGCCAAGTGGCTCCTGGTGAAATAAGTGTTATTAGGCCGACAGGTAGCAGCCACTTAAAGTTTGTTGAGGCCGTAACGGAAGTGTTTTCAGATGATTGTGCTGCAGAACATTGAGTGATAGCTACTGTTAATACGCCTGCACCATCTAATTGCGCTACACGAGCAGCAGCCGGTGCAGAAGTCTGCACAAAATCACTAAGGGTCTGGGTACTTCCGACTCCAGATGAATAAAGCGAGCTATATCGAGCACCTTCTCGCGAGGCTGCAGTAACACTCACCTGCACAAACCCCATACGACCAAAATCTATGAGACCAACAATTAGTACAAGTAAAAGCGGAAGAATCAATGCAAACTCAACAGCCGTTGCACCGCTCTCATAAACAGAAGCACTCCTCCGCACCTTGGTAGTTCTTTTGGTGCGAAGGAGTGCTATCTGGACTATTTGTTTTAGGCGCACACGTTTGTTGTCGCGTTCCATGTTCCACCCTTAACCACACAAGCTGCGCGGCTAAATAGGATAGAGATGTTAGTTCCCAACAAGGTTACTGCAACAATAATTGCGACAGCGATCAATCCTACGATGAGAGCGTACTCAACTGCTGTGGCTCCGCCTTCTTCGCGAGAAAATCGTGACAGTTTGTTCTGAACTTGAGACAACGCAACATTGCGTGCTGCAATGGCTTTTACAACTAAACCGGTCATGGTATTCCTTTTCCTTTGGGTATAGAGCCTGACAGGCATAATTCTACCTTTTAAGCCTTCTAAAACCCTTTAAGTTCCTTGTGAAAGTTCTAAATTTTATGGTACCGATACTAGGTGGTCGTGAAATAACTCCTTAGCCACTGAACGTCTATTACCCTTCTACCCATGTCCATGCATCCGCAAGCCCAAGCTTTTCTCGACTACACCGCAAAGCACAATGTTCTGCCAGAAAATCCAACTCTTGAAGATCTTCGGGCCGATGCAGCGGATTATTTAAAGCATGCCGTGCCGGCCCGCGCTATGGTATTTACTAATGTCGCTCCCGCAATTATTGCTTTGGCTGAACATGATGTTTTGCGCGATGACGGCGCAAACTATGCAGTAGCCCTAAAAAAGGCGGGAATACCAGTCACGATGAAGGAGTATCCGGGAATGATTCATAGTTTCTTTGGTCACGGTTTTATGGTCGAAGATGCTTACAATCTCCGTAAATGGCTCAGCGTGCAGATAGTTAAAGCTGTTCACTAGTGTTTGAAGCACACACTTTACTAATTGCGAGCTGTTTACTTGTGGGTGCAATTCTTTACACATCCGTGGGGCATGCTGGCGCTTCGGCGTATATCGCCATCATGACTCTATTTGACCTTCCTCCGCTAGTTATTAAACCTACCGCGCTAACCCTAAATATCTTTGTTTCCTCTTACACTTCGCTTCGCTATATCAAGAGTCATTTCTTTAATAAATCCCTCTTTCTTTATCTGAGCTTTGGATCAATTCCGGCTGCCTACATAGGTGGTCACATCAATCTGCCCAGCAATATTTATAGGCCAATTATTGGTGTTCTCCTGCTGTTATCTGGAGTTCGCTTTCTTGTTCAATCGTTGCACACTGATAAAGCACACCGGGAGATAAATAAAGTAATAGCAGTTTTTATCGGCTCTTGCGTTGGTTTCTTATCAGGAATCACTGGTACAGGGGGCGGAATCTTCTTATCCCCCCTAATTATTTGGCTAGGCTGGGTCAGTGTTAAGCAAGCAAGTGGCACTGTTGCCGCTTTTATCTTTGTTAACTCAACAGCTGGCTTACTTGGAAATCTGCAATCAACTTCATCGCTGCCAACTGAGCTTCCAGTGTTCTTGGTGGCAGTATTACTTGGTGCATTTATAGGAACACGATTTGGGATCAAAAGATTTTCATCCGTTGGGGTTAAGCGCGCCCTGGGCTTTGTTTTACTAATTGCTGGTGTTAAGTTCCTATTCGCTTAAGCTAGTAGCTCATTCAGTAGTGTTTCAACGCGCGCTTTAATCTCATCACGAATAAGCCTTACAGATTCAATCCCCTGGCCTGCTGGATCTTCGAGTACCCAATCTTCATATCGCTTGCCTGGATAAAACGGACAAGCATCTCCGCAGCCCATGGTCACAACAGCATCAGATGCTTGTACTGCTTCGGGAGTTAGAACTTTAGGAACGTTGTTCGCAATATCAATGCCTAGTTCTGCCATAGCTGCAATTGCTACCGGATTGATTGAATCTTTTGGTGCTGAACCCGCGGAGAGAACTTCTACTCGATCCCCGCCGAGTGATTTCATAAAACCTGCAGCCATTTGTGAACGTCCAGCGTTGTGAACGCAAACAAAAAGTACGGTTGGTTTATTTGTCATGTGTGAGCACCTTTGTTAGACCCAAGCCAATGAAAGCGCCCAGTAATTGAGCAAGAATGAATTTTGTAACGGATTCCGGAGCAATACCGGCAAAAGAATTAGTAAAAGCTCTACCAATAGTGACGGCAGGGTTTGCAAAAGAAGTTGAACTAGTAAAAAAGTATGCGCTTCCAATCCATGACGCCACAGTTACTGGAATCATTGTGAATTTTTCCTGGGTAACAAGCAAGCTAATAATCATGATTAAACCTGCAGTAGCAACTATTTCTCCGATATAAAGATTGCCACCTGAACGCACCTTAGTTGCAGTTTCTAGGAGCGGATGGCTAAACATCGCATTTGCTAAGGCTGCCCCAGAAATTGCCCCTGCAATTTGCGCCACTGTATATTGAATTAATACTAAAAACGTTGTGCGCCCTTGTATCAGATCAATTAGAGTTACAACGGGATTGAAATTAGCGCCACTGATAGGTAACAGGATCTGAATCAGAACCATCAAGCCAAAAACAGTCGAAATCGTGTTAATTAAAAGCTGAACCCCGATATCTTGTGAAAGGTTTGTTGCCATAATGCCTGAACCAACAACTATTGCAACTAAAAGAGCTGTGCCGAGAAACTCAGCAAGGGCCTTTTTCATTTACGAAACAGCGATGATGTCTACGACGAAAATTAGCGTTTCATTTGGGCCGATTGGTCCAGAGCCATTAGGGCCATAACCAAGTTCGGCTGGAATCACTAGCAAGCGGCGTCCGCCAACTTTTGCACCAGGTAAACCTTGTTGCCATCCTGCAATAACACCCGCGAGAGGGAACGTGGCCGGTTGACCACCATTCCATGATGACTCCACGATTGCACCATTTGACCATGTCATCAATGTGTAATGAACAGTCAAAGTAGAAGTCGCAACTACTTCTGTGCCTGTTCCAACAATGATGTCCTGCGTTTGCAAGGTTGTTGGCGCAGTGCCGGTTGGCGCTGTAATTGTTGGTGCTTCACCTGCATTGGCAGTTACTGCCGGTAAACCTTGAGATGTTGATTCTGACACTTTATCTTTTCCTCCACATGCTGACAGTGATGTAATTGCTACTGCGAAAATTGCTGCGATTGCTAGGTTTCTGACCTTTGACTTCATTTGCATCCTTTATTCGAGCTCACCAATTAATTTGAATTCCCCGTCACCAAGCTGACCTTGTGCGCGATACATCTCAAGCTTTGCGCGAGTATCTGCGATATCAAGGTTGCGCATAGTGAGCTGACCAATGCGATCAACTGGACCAAAAGCGGCGTTTTCTGTGCGCTCCATAGACAATTTCTCTGGTGCATAACTTAGTGCTGGGCCAGTTGTATTAATAACTGAATAATCATCTCCGCGACGCATGCGCAATGTAACTTCGCCAGTTACTGCAGATGCCACCCAACGTTGCAAAGATTCGCGCAGCATCAAAGATTGTGGATCTAACCAGCGGCCTTCGTACAACAAGCGACCTAAACGGCGACCTTCTGCATGGTAGTTGGCGATGGTGTCTTCGTTATGGATTGCACTTATTAAACGCTCATAGGCAATAAATAGAAGCGCCATTCCTGGTGCCTCATAAATTCCACGGCTTTTAGCTTCGATAATACGATTTTCAATTTGATCGGCCATTCCAAGACCATGGCGACCACCTATTGCATTGGCCTCTTTCATTAGCGCGACAACGTCATCAAATGACTTTTCATTGATTGCAACTGGACGACCTTGAACAAATGAGATTTTCACATCTTCAGAATCAATTTTTACTGCTGAATCCCAGAAGCGAACTCCCATAATTGGTTGAACTAATTCAACGGAAGTATCTAGATTTTCCAATGACTTTGCTTCGTGAGTTGCACCCAAGATATTGGCATCGGTTGAATAAGCCTTTTCGGTACTGTCGCGATATGGCAGACCATGAGCAACTAAGTACTCAGACATCTCTTTACGTCCACCAAGTTCATTGACGAAATCAGCATCTAGCCATGGCTTATAAATACGCAGATTTGGATTAGCTAAAAGACCATAGCGATAAAAACGCTCAATATCGTTGCCCTTATATGTTGAACCATCGCCCCAGATATTTACTGAGTCTGCATACATTGCGCGTACCAACATTGTGCCGGTAACTGCGCGGCCAAGAGGCGTGGTGTTGAAATATTGTTTTCCACCAGATCGAATATGAAAAGCTCCGCAGGCAATTGCTGCTAAACCTTCTTCAACTAAAGCGGTTTTGCAATCAACTAGCCGTGAGATTTCGGCGCCATATTCCTTGGCGCGATCTGGAACTGAATCAATATCAGGTTCATCGTATTGGCCAAGATCTGCAGTGTAAGTGCATGGAATCGCACCCTTTTCGCGCATCCATGCAACAGCTACAGAAGTATCGAGACCACCTGAAAAAGCGATACCGACTTTTTCTCCAACTGGCAGAGATGCAAGGACCTTAGACATGTGTGAAGTCTAACTGATAGTAAAGGTCGGAATTTTCTTAGACAGGGCGGGAACGATGCCCCACTGTGTGGTGATTTCACGATATCTCTCGATATCTAGCGAATCTGGTTGTGCCCCAGTCTTCACAGCGCGAATCATGATATTTCGAGGCGTATGTTCTCCTCCAATAAATTCAATCACTTCGACGCGATATCCAACTATGCGCAAAATCTGCGCGCGCAATGCATCAGTGAGCAAATCTCCCATCCGTTCCTTCAAAACTCCAAACTTAGTAAGTGCACCCCATGGCTCTGGGGTTTCTTCCATTTGCTTTTGAATATCGTGATGGCAACAAGGGGCAATCAATAAAAGTTTGGCTCCGCCATTTACTGCCCAAGCGATCGCATCATCAGTTGCCGTGTCACAGGCATGCAATGCAATAGCAATATCGGCTTGCTGGGCAGTTGTATTAGCAATTTCTTCAGCTTTGAATGTAATTGACTCTGAAATCCCAAGTGATACTGCAATTGCATTATTTCGATCACGTGAAGCTGGGCGAATATCAATTCCAGTTACATGAATATTCATGCCAATACTGCGAAGATACTGATGTGCAGCAAAAGTTAAATAAGCATGGCCACACCCAAGATCAACGACTGAGAGGGGCTTAATTTTACTTGGCTTTTCTATTTGCCCAGCCTCAATAGCTGAATTAAGTGTTGGAACCAATAAACGTAAAAACTCTTCCACTTGTTTATATTTATCATTTTTTGACGGCTTAATCTGACCTTTGTGATCGGAAATTCCAACTTCAAGAAGAAAAGGATCTGCCGGGTCCAGCAATCTCTCTTTTTTCTTGTCGTGAGCTAAGTCCTGCTGAAGCACTATCTTTTCATAGTGAACTAGTGCATCACCGCTTTTAGTTACTCGGATACTCATGGATTCATCCACGCTATCTATCGTGATATTTGCATAACCACTAGAAAGAAGTTCCAAAACTGCAGTACTTTCCGGTGCGATATTTCTAGTTGTAGTGGCACGACCATCGCTGTGAGTAAGCTGTAAAAGGATTGAACCCTTAATTTCAACTGGCCTGATATCAATTCGCTCATGCTCTGTTTGCATATTGCGCCGACGTCCAGACAATACAACTCTAACAAGTGAGTTCGTTTGGCAAGTTTTTAGCGCCCCTTCACGCAATACCTCGTCTAAAACTAATTTATTGCGCACACCGCGATTCTAAGTGCGAGGCAGGCTAACTTCAATTGCCAGCCCACCGAGTTCGCTCTTGCGCAAGGTAAAAGAACCATCATGTCTTTCGATAACGGCATTCATGATGCTCATACCAAGACCTGTGCCACCTGTATCACGGGAACGAGATCGATCAAATCGCTTGAGCCCACGGATTTTCTCCCCATATGACTCATTAGGTAATCCAGGTCCACTGTCTTCAATAATAATAAGAATCTGCTTCTCAGCTTTCACTGTGACCCTTACAGACGTGCTTGGTGGGGTGTGCAAACGGATATTAGTAAGGGCATTTTGAATAAAGCGCTGTAAATACTTTTCTGACCCTGCTAAAACAGCCTTTTGGTCAATCTGGATTGTTACATTATGGGTTGGTGATATTTCTTGAAACTCCAAAATATTTTTACGAATGAGATCTGCAATATTGATTTCTTCAAAAACAATATCTCCCTCTTCACCTAATTGAGCCAACATTAAAAGATCGCTAATCAAAAAATCCATACGTTTTAATTCACTATTAAGGCGATCAAAAGCAGCACTTTCACGTTCTGGATCTAGCTGTTTGCCTTTGAGTAGTTCTGCATACCCTTTGACAACTGTCATCGGTGTTCGGAGTTCGTGTGCGGCATCGCCTAAAAACTCTTGCATTTTTTGCCTTTGAGCACGCTCTTGAGTCAGCGCCCCAGAACGAGAGAGTATGAAGGAAATTATGGAAGCGATAATATTGGCGATAATGATGTAAATAATGAGCTTCCATAGATTTCTATCCAAGGAATGATTTATATCCAATAAAGAACTTGCGAGAATTAATTCGTTACCTTCTGCGATTGGAATATTACGAATTCGTACATCTTGACCAGTTATTGGTGTACCAGAAGAATCGCGCAAGATTGTTGTTTCGCCTTTGGGTGTTGCAAATGCCAAAGTAAAGTCGAAGTTGTTTTGTTCGATACTCAGTAGTGCCGCGCTGACTGCATTTAATGGATTATTGCGAATATCGCTTTCTACTTGGTCTAAGCGTTTATCCACCATTGAAATTTCACTTTGGTGAGATCCCCAGATTGCAAAGCCTCCAATAAGAATGGAGAAAATCGATGTAACTAACGCAGTCGAGATTAATTGCCGAGTTCTAATTTTCATTGGAATTACTTTGGCTCCTGAATCTGGAAACCAACTCCGCGAACAGTTTTAATCCCCTCAAATCCTTCCCGATGTAGTTTCTTGCGTAAATATGAAATATAGGTATCCACAACCGTGCTCTCCGATTCAAAAGTGATTCCCCAAACTTCATCTAGGAGAAGAGTCTTGCTCAATACGCGGCCTTTTTTCTCCATAAGAATCTGTAACAGTCGATACTCGGTGGGCGACAAGTCAACTTCTTCACTTTTAAAAGTCACAAGATGCTGATCATCATCAATAGTTATCGGACCACAAGAAAGTAAAGTTGGAACATCAATCTTCTTAGTCGAGCGACGTAAAATCGCTTTAATTCGCAAAACTAACTCTTCAATCCCAAATGGTTTGATTACGTAGTCGTCTGCGCCGATCTTCAAACCCCGGGTAATATCTGCTTTATCTTCGCGAGCCGTAAGCATCAACACGGGAGTCAAATCATTGCTACTGCGTAAGCGCTCTACTAATTCAAAACCATCCATAAGTGGCATATTGATATCGATAACTAATAAATCTGGTTTGTGAGTGCGCAATAGAGTTAACGCCGACATACCGTCGGTGGCTTCTAGAGTTTCAAAGCCAGCAATTCGTAGGGTGTCATTTAACAAAGCGCGGACCCCTGGCTCATCGTCGACAATCATTATTAGCTCGGCCATGGGTTCACTCTTGCATGATGTGCCCATAATTCCAATAATTTGCGAGATAGTTGAGGCGTTTCACAGAAAAATCACAATGGAGCCGACGAAAGTAGACGCCTAGTTCAACTGGTAAATCGAAGACTTGACTATCGTTAGACCATGAAGAAATTCAATGTACGGCTGGCAGAAAAAATCACTGGTGGCGTTGCAACAATGTGGTGTGCATACTTATTTGCAGCAATCGCACTTATTTCGCTGCCGAAGGCAGTGAGTTCTGGTGACTCTATCGTCATCGTTTCCTGGGTTGCCCAAACATTTCTGCAGTTAGTTTTGCTATCCATCATTATGGTTGGACAGAAAGTTCAATCTCAAAGTGTGGAAAAAACTATAAATGAGACCCATGCTGCCTCTCTTGCTGAATTTGAATTAGCAAAAGAAGCCCGTGGTATCGCACACAGTGAGCTAGCAGAACTGCATCAATTATCAAAAGACATGCACAAATTGATGAGAGAAGTAGAATCTCGATTAAAAAGCTAAATCGTTATAAAATAGAGACATAACTGTTCGGGCTTTCAGTCTTCTTACATTGCCTGCTTAGACGGCCGTGACTTAAGTTCACCTTATGCAATCCTCACCGTGGTGGAAAGAAGCCACGATTTATCAGGTCTATCCGCGTTCATTTTTCGATAGTAATGGCGATGGTGAGGGTGACCTACCGGGCATTACTGCCCGCCTTGATTACGTCCAACAGTTGGGCGTCGATGCGATCTGGTTGAGTCCCTTTTATACATCACCAAATAAAGATGGCGGCTATGACGTAGCTGACCCTCGTGGTGTCGATCCCCGTTTTGGAAATTTGGAAGATGCAAAAGAACTAATCACAGCAGCTCACCAACGTAGTTTACGAGTCATTGCCGACATCGTTCCTAATCATTTTTCTGATCAACATCACTGGTTTCAGGCAGCATTAAAGGCCCCACGTGGTTCAAAAGAGCGTGCACGATTTCATTTCTATGATGCCAATAGTGATGGAACTCCTCCGAACAACTGGATCTCACTCTTTGGTGGTCCTTCATGGACCCAAGTAGAAGACGGTCAGTTTTATCTACATCTATTTGATAGTTCGCAGCCAGATTTGAATTGGGAAAATCCTGAAGTAAGCGAAGATTTTGAAAAAACCCTTCGCTTCTGGATTGATTTGGGAATCGATGGTTTTCGAATTGATGTAGCCCACGGACTAGTTAAAGAAGATATTCTAAAAAACCATCCAGATCCACAAGGGCTAAGCGATGCCCTGCGCCTGGATTTAGCAATGGATACCGAAAAACGAAATGCACTACTTTTAACTGTCCCTTACTTTGATCGTCAAGGTGTGCACGAAATCTACCGTGAATGGCGCAAAATTTTTGATTCCTATATTGGTCGCGACATTATGGCAGTTGCAGAAGCCTGGGTTCATCCTCCTGTGAACGCTACTCGTTATGTGAGAGCCGATGAACTCCATCAAGTTTTTAACTTTGATTTGTTGACCGCCGAATTTACGGCCAAGGTTCTTTATGATGTTATTGATCGTTCAATTGCATTAAATGCAACCGTAAATGCGCTTCCAACATGGGCTTTGAGTAATCATGATTCGCCCCGCGTTGTATCTAGAATCGGGCAAGAGCAAGCGGGCGCACTTGCTCTATTTGTTTTTGGTTTACCTGGATCAACATATGTATTTGCTGGTCAAGAACTTGGATTACCTGACGGTGAACTATCTGATTCTGACCGCCAAGACCCTTCATTTTTTAGAACTAAGGGGGTCATTAAGGGACGCGATGGAGCCCGTGTTCCTTTACCTTGGAGCGGTGATGCAACACCATTTGGTTTCACTACAGGCAAACCGTGGCTGCCAATTTCGCAATCCTGGAGCCAATTCACAGTTAAAAGCGAACTTAAAAATCCAAAGAGTTCTTTGCATTTGTATCAAAACGCCCTCAAGCTTCGCAAGGAGTTTATGAACGGATCGGGTGAGATTACGTGGGTTGAATCTCCCGAGCATGCAAGCAAAGGCCAAGCACTATTGGCTTATCACCGTGGATCTGTCACAGTCTTCATGAATCTGACTGACATTACTCAAGAATGTAAAGTTGATGGGAAACTACTTATTGTTAGCAGTGGGACCGTCGATGCCCATAACGAAATGAAGGTAATTCCAGCACGTTCTTGTGCATGGTTCATCGCATAACTGACAGAATGCGGCCATGGAATCTACCTCGACCTGGATCATTACAATTGCAGTTCTTGCAGGCATCATTTTATTTGATCTTGGAATCGCAGTTATTCGCCGCAATAAAGCAACCTCTATGTTTGAAGCTTCGTTTTGGACTGTGTTTTACATTGGAACTGCCATTGCATTTGGAGCGCTCTTACCCCATTGGGCTAGTGAACAAGGACAAAAAGAGTTCTTTGCGGGATGGCTTACAGAATACGCACTATCGGTCGATAATATTTTCGTTTTTATAATTATTTTAGCCAGCTTAAAAGTACAAAAAGAGATGCAACAGCTAGTACTTCTTCTTGGAATCATGCTCACCATTGCCATTCGGGGACTTCTTATTCCGCTGGGAGCCGCACTTATTTCACGCTTTGCAAGTATCTTTTTTCTTTTTGGAATCTTCCTTATTTATACCGCTTGGCAGTTAGCTAGGGAAAACGAGGACGATGAGTGGAAAGAAGGCAAAGTTGTTGCCGTGCTCAAAAAACGCGGATTGAGTACCTTTGCCATAGCCCTTGTTGCCTTGGGTTTAACTAACTTAGTCTTTTCTCTTGATTCAATCCCAGCTATTTTTGGATTGACCAAGGATCCTTACATTGTTACAACAGCAAATGTCTTTGCCTTAATGGGTTTACGTCAACTTTATTTTCTGCTTGAAGGACTTCTGGCTCGCCTGGTTTATCTCTCTAAAGGTCTTTCATTTATCTTGGGATTCATTGGCGTAAAAATGATTATGGAAGCTTTTCATGGCATTGGTATCGATGAAATATTAGGAGTGCACATTCCAGAAGTTAGCCTAGAAGTAAGTCTAGGTGTAATTGTTGCGAGCTTGATTACCACCACAGTGGCAAGCCTTACCGCCACCCGTAAAGATGGTAGTGAAATTATTTAAGTAGTTTTCTTTTTTCGCAGTGTTTCACGGCTGTAATCTTTGCTTTTTTCATGAATTTTTCGAATCTGAATTTCAAAGGATTTCATTGCTACATCAAATGCTGCAACATCATTAAATTCAAAAGCTTCCGCGCGAATTAAAGGCCCAGAGCCATGAGATGTCAAAATCACCCGATGTGAATGTTTCCCTAGTTTTGGATTAGCTTCATGAATTACTTCAACTTCTACTCGATCTATATCAACGCCGAAGCGCTCCATAGTAATAAGTTTGTCGTTCGCGATATCTTTAAAGTCTGCGGCTAGTTCGCAATTACGAGTATGAATTAGAATCTTCATACTTAGAAGGGTAGCGCTATAACCACCGCAGTCGCTATGAAAGCCAAAATAAAAGATTTTCCTAGAATTTTAAGCGCGGTTGCTCGATCTGCTGCTTTGTCAGACGCATCACTTACGCGGGACAAATCGCCCAGTTTGCCGAAATTAAAAGTTCCAGCAAAACCATATGCAAGGCAGAATTTACTGCGTGATTGAACGTAACCAACAGCTGCAACCATCAGAGGAATAAAAATTCCAAACCGTGCACCCTTTGGGGCATTTGTTAAGATCATTGTTATTAGCCAGAGAACTGAAAGAAATAATCCAACGCCTGCCACAAACTGCCTACGACGAATTTCCTTTTGCCCGATGTTACAGGTCCCTGCGATGTAGGTTGAATCAGACATCTTCGAATTCATCTTCATCTATCCATGTCTCGGCAGTTGAATCTTCTTGATGTTCGATCCAAGACAGGAATGAGCCCACAGCCCGAAAAGCTAAAACCGCAACAGTAACTGCAGCAATTATCCGGCGAAAGGCTTTTACCATGAGATAAAAATACTCTCTATTGCCGATTCCTGCTTTAGATAGAAGCTAATGCCTTACTGATGTCGTCCCAAATATCGTCAACATGCTCGCAGCCAACCGATAAACGAATCAACTGCTCTGGAACAGTGGGGCTTTCAATTGGCCAACGTCGTCTGCGCTCCCATAGTGATTCAACCCCACCCAAGCTGGTTGCATGTGCAATCAATGTTGAAGAGTCACATACATGTTGCGTTTGTTCTGGTGTTCCATCGACTTCAAAGGAAACGATGGCTCCAAAGCCTGGATAGCGAACCCGCGTAATGCTGGGGTGGGCTTGTAACCTGACAACTAGCTCTTTGGCATTCTCTTGCGCCTTATTAAATCGCAAAGGAAATGTTCGCAAACCACGAAGTGCTAGCCAAGCCTCAAATGGGCCTGGAATGGAGCCGTTGAAGCTTCGAGAATCCTGCAAGCGCTTTAATAAAGCTGGGTCATTAGTGGAAAGTGATCCCATAAGAATGTCACTGTGACCAGATAGGAACTTAGTGACTGAGTGCATCACAATATCTGCGCCCATTGCAAGCGGATTTTGAACTAGCGGAGTCGCAAAAGTATTATCAACAGCTACTCCAATACTTAATTTCTTAGCAGCCGAAATAAGTGCAGGCAGGTCAGCAACATCTAGACAGGGATTAGTTGGTGATTCAAGCCAGACTAATGCTGCCCCCTTCATCGCATCAATTACTTCTTGAGTATTTACTACATCCACAAATCTAACTTCTAATCGACCGCTAGCATGAAAAGAATTAAGTAAACTCATCACACCGCTATAGCCTTGATTTGATGCAACTATTGGTGCACCAATAGGTAGAATTGAAAAAACCGCACTGATGGCTGCCATGCCTGATGAGAAGGCAAGAGTTTGTCCACCTTCGAGCTCGCTAATTGCTTCTTCTAGCGCAGTCCATGTTTGGTTTCCGTAGCGCCCATAACCAATTGGCCCACCCGAATGAAATGTCGAAGTTAAATCAATAGGTGGGTTAAGTGGTGCATCGGGTTCAACCGGTGGGCGGCCAGCGGTGATAGCTCTTGTTTCAAACTTTTTGCTCATGCGCGCATCCTATGCCGAAGCTTCAAGCACTGCCATCGCAGCGTTGTGACCAGGAATACCGCTTACGCCACCACCGCGAATTGCACCTGCACCGCAGATAAAGATTCGGGGATCATCGGTTTCCACTCCCCAACGTATTTCTTGGTTATCTTCGCGAAAAGGAAAACTCAAATCTTTATGGAAGATATTTCCGCGAGGTAGGCCAACTTCGCCCTCAATATCCAGAGGTGATTTAACTTCAATAGCAGCAATTACGTTTTCAATTGGTTCAACGAGATATTGATTGAGTGAAGCCAAAGCAGCTTTAAGTGCAGCAGCTTTGGTTCTTTCGTTGTCGGCATCAAAAAGTGCTGCTGGGGTATGTAATCCAAAGATCGTGAGGGTTTGATATCCCTGCGCCTGAAGTTCGGAGCTAAGAATGGATGGATCAGTTAACGTATGACAGTACATTTCTATCGGAAGCTTCTCTGGCACATTGCCAGCCTGAGCATCTATATAACTTGATTCACACTCTGCAAAAGATTCATGGGCATGAAATGTTCCTGCAAAAGCTAATTGTGGATCTATTCCAGATTTCAAATTAGGCAAGGATTTCAATAAAATATTTATCTTCATCTGCGAGCCTTCAAGTGATTTGGGTGGAATAGTTCCGCGCAGTTTGGCTAGAACTTGTGGAGCAGCGTTGCTCAACACATAGCTAGAAGTTATCTCAGCACCATTTTCAAGAGCAAGCGTTGCCTGGCTCGAGGAAGTTTTAACTGAATTAACCCGCGAATTTACTTTGATATCGACTCCCGCTGCTGTTGCAACGCGTACAAGCTCTTTGACCAGTGCCCCCATTCCACCGCGAGGAACTTTCCACTCGCCAGTTCCATTTCCAATCAAGTGGTAAAGGAAACAGATATTTGCTTGTAACTGGAAAGCTGAAGCGAAAGTTCCAATGAGTGCATCAGTCAAAATAACACCACGGACTACATCATCCTTAAAGCGTGCTTCGATTTCCTTACCGATGGGACGCTCCATTAAGTAATCCCAAACCTTTGGCATATTTATCTCTGCCTTTAACTGACTCCGTGATTTCAATGGTTGAAGCATTGATGGAGCAATTTTGATCGCAAACTCAGCAATTTCATTATAGAAATCCTGCCACGCTGCCCACTCATTACCCAAAGGATCTAATTCGCTAAAAGAATCTTCTGTTTCTTTATCCCACTTACGCGCTACGTACAGACCGCAATCTTTACCGTTGCGAGAATAAGGCGTATAACTAGAAACATTTCGTGAAATGCGTTCAAAATTTAAGCCCAGATCACTCACGATTTGATCTGGTAAAAGTGAAATCAGATAGGAATAGCGAGAGAGCATGGCGTCGTATTCGGGAAATGCCCTCACACTCGCTGTTGCTCCACCTACCTCTGCATTGGCTTCAAGGATGACTACCGATTTGCCAGCTTTAGCCAGATAAGTTGCTGCAACAAGGCCGTTATGGCCTCCTCCAATAATTGCAACGTCGTAATGAGTCACTACAAAGATTTCACAATTCGATCTATTGCCTCAGTCAGAATTGTTGGACTTGTTGCAAAATTTAACCGAACAAACTGCGAACTTTGGACTCCATATAGATGGCCTGCATTGAATGCTACTTTGCCTCGCTCGAGCAAAGTTTGTGCAGGGTTTTCTCCTAAATTTAAAGCTGTTAAATCCAACCACATGACATAACTAGATTGCGGAAGGTGTGTTTTAACTGACGGTAATTTAGCGCTCAGTAAATCACGCACCATCAAAGAATTTTCTTCCAACGTTGAAATTACAGAATCGAGCCAGAGTTCGCCATCTTTAAATGCTGCTGCAGATGCAAATGCGCCAAGAATAGAAGATCGAAATTTTACAGCTGGTGGCATTAATTTTAGAACTTCGTCAATAGCTTCGTTCTGTGACACGATTAAAGCTGATTTAAGCCCGGCAATATTCCAGCCCTTAGAGGCAGAAGTTACTGCAATACCAACTTCTCGCGCGGTTTCACTTACAGTCAAGAACGGAACAAATACATGTGATTTAAAGGTTAAAGGTGAATGAATCTCATCGCTGATTACTATGACGCCATATTTCTTGGCCATATCTGCAATTCGAACCAGCTCTGCACGTGAATATATTCGACCCAATGGATTATGTGGAGAGCACAAGAGGTGCACTTTGATGCCAGATGCATACACCTTTTCAACTTCGTCGAAATCTAATGTCCAGGGATTGACAGCATCGCTTTGTGACCCAGAGTTCACAAAGGGAATATCAACTTTTTCTAACTTAACTTCATTGATCCAGTTATAGAAGTTTTGATAAACCGGCGAATTGATAAGTATGCGATCACCTGGCTGTGTAAACACTCGCAAAACCTCAACGCATCCAACTCCAACATCAGCTGCAATTCTTACTTGTGACTTATCTATTTCCCAGCCCCAGCGCTTGGAACAAAATGAAGCAAAGCCATCAGCCAGCTCAGGGACCGGCCCTAAATATCCAAGGTCTGAATGATTGACCATCTCAATTAACACGTCCCGAATAGGCTGCGCGATTGGAAAGTCCATCTCCATTACTGGCAGTGGCAAAACATCGGCGGCAAATCCCCGCCATTTTTCAGAGCTATGGGTTAGGAGTTCACTCAGTGATGGCGCAACAACATTGTGATCAGGCATAGCGGCAAGGTTACCCTGCGATGTGTGATTATTGAAAGAGGCTAAAACTACGCTTCCTCAGGTGTGATGCGCCGTGTTGAATTTCTTACAACCAAAGTAGTTGGAAGAATTAGTGATGGCGGCTCAATGTTTGGTTTTCGCAATCTCTCCATAATTGACCACGCAGCCATCTCACCCATTAACTGAACTGGTTGTTCGATTGTTGTTAATTCTGAAAACTCTGCCATCTCATGGCCATCAAAACCAACTATCGAAATATCATCAGGTGCCTTTAGGCCGTGGCGGCGAAGAGCTTGCATCGCGCCCATTGCCATTTCATCAGATTCACAAAAGATTGCAGTTGGGCGATTGGGTCTGGCCAATAAATCATCCATTGCCCTAGCTGCCGTATGCATGGTGAAATCCCCGTGAACTTCACGTTGTGGCAACCACTCCAAACTATTTTCGGCTAAAACCTGCATAAAACCTTTGCGGCGATCCTGCGGAACGCTAAAGTTAAAGGGATCATCTGGACGACCAGACATTAACCCAATTTTCTTATGTCCCTGATTTACTAAATGTTGTGTAGCAGAACGAGCTCCAGCAATATCATCAATTTTTACAGAGGCGCACTTTGGATGATCCATTCCAACGAGGGCGATGGGAATTCCAAGACTGAGCATTGAATCAAACTCTTCAACTGTTGGCGGCAAACTAATAACAATCAAAGCATCAACGCGGCCCTTTAGGAGCTGATGCTGAAATAACCGCTCACGCCCCTTCATTTGGCTGAAGTTATAGAGCAATAAATCTAAGCCGGCTTCACGAAGTGCTTGTTCGGCGCCGCTAATAACTTGAGAGAAATACCAACGAGAAATGTATGGAGCAACAACACCCACGCTGTTTGTACGACCGGGGGTGCCGTTGTTTTTGACTGGGGTAAGTGGGTAATTTAATTTCTGCGCGGCAGCAATAATCTTTGATCGAGTTGCATCATTGACATGGTGAAGTCCACGAAGTGCGCGCGAAACCGTCGCACTTGAAACTCCAGCCTCTTCGGCAACTTCCTTAATTCCTGCCATTTATCCTCCGAGCACTGCAAAAACCTGCAAATAGCTCTGCAAGTTACTGCAAAATAGGGCATAGGTACTGCAATTAGCAATAGCTAGGGAGAGAAAAGGGGTAAGTTGAACACTATGAGTAATCAAATTGAAACCCAGGTCGATGTAACCCTCACCGAACGAAATCGTGTTACCGCGTTATTTCGTCTAATTCTTGTCGTTCCCATGGCCATCTTTGTAGCCGCTTTTGCGCCTCAACAATTTGAAACCACTAACACTGGTTGGGCTGCAGGATTTTTTGTCCTACCAGTTGCTCTATCAATCGTTTTTCGCCAGGCATATCCATCATATTTATTGGCATTTAATGAAGCCTTCCTTTCGCTATCAACTCGAGTCGATGCTTATGTGCTTTTACTTACCGATGAATATCCCTCACTTGAGGAAAATGATGTTGTGAGTGTTACTTTTCCAGATGTAGATCCAAAGGCTCTGAATCGTTATTTACCTCTATTTAAGTGGTTCTTAGCAATTCCCTTATACATAGTTGGGCTTGTTTATGGTATTTACGCATTTTTCTTAACACTTTTTGCTTGGCTAAGCGTTGTTCTTACAGGTAATTATCCCGAATGGTGTGCAGAGGGCGTTGTGGGAACAATTGCTTATTGGAACCGCGTTGTTGGTTATGCCCTTCTCATGGTCACCGATGAATATCCAACTTTCTCACTCTAATTAAATGGCGGTCCACTCTGCGCAAAAGATGCGGCGCATCGTCGCAGAAGTTGGCCAGATGGATCGCAAATTTGCACCACTTATTGAACGTCGCCCTCTTTGCACAATTGGTCGCAGCGAGCCAACAGAATCCCATTTTGAATCATTAGTAAGTTCGGTAATTTCTCAGCAGCTGGCAACAAAAGCTGCCGAGACGATTCATGGCAGGCTCCTTGAATTATGCAAGGGAACTATTCACGCCAAGAAATTAATTAAGCTCGATGATCTCGCACTGCGTGAAATCGGTGTATCTGGGGCGAAAGCCCGGACTCTTAAAGGCTTATCTATGGCAGTAGTCGATAAAACAATTCCGATTGATTCTATTGATGAAATTCATGATGACCAAGAGATCTATGACAAATTAACTTCGCTGTGGGGCATAGGTAGATGGACCGTTGAAATGTTTATGATGTTTCAATTAGGACGACTTGATGTGTGGCCCACTGGAGATTTAGCGGTTCGTCGAGGTTGGGATATTGTCCATAAAAACAAGGAAGAAACTTTGGCAAAAGCCTTAGATGCCAAAGGTGAAAAATTACATCCCTATCGAAGTGTTGTTGCTTGGTACTGCTATCAAGCTGTTCATGAAAGCCGTGGGTTAGATTATTAATTATTCTCAAGGATGAGCGAAACTGAGTTAATGCACCAACGCTCATCTGTTGGAACATCATAACCTTCGCCTTTAAATATGTGTCCTAGGTGAGAACCACACGCTGCGCATCGAACTTCGGTACGTACACGAGGAAATAAAGATCGATCCTCAATTAATTCAACAGCATCATCAGCCGTCGGTGCATAAAAAGATGGCCATCCACATCCAGAATGAAACTTAGTCTCACTTCTAAAAAGTTCTGCACTACACGCTTTACATTTGTAAACACCAATTTTGTCTGTATCAGTGTATTGACCGGTAAAAGGTCTTTCAGTTGCCGCATTGCGCAACACTTCATAAGAAAGTGGATCTAACTTGGCTTTGAGTGCAGCTTCATCAATTACGACTGGGTACTCTTTCTCACTCATACAGAAACACCTGTGCCCGGATAAGCAACACCAGTGCTTGAATGGCAGTCATAACCATTAGGATTTTTTTCTAAATATCTCTGGTGGTATTCCTCGGCCAAGTAATACTCGACTCCGTCCGCACTTTTAATCTCTGTGACAATCTGATCTAAACCTGCACTTGTCAGCACACCCTGATAAACATCTCGTGAATGTTGCGCTGTTACATACTGCTCTGGAGTAGAGGTATAGATTGAACTTCGATATTGCGTTCCAATATCTCCGCCCTGTTGATTAAGTGAAGTTGGATCATGCATTGTCCAAAACTCTTCTAACAATCTCTGATAACTAACTTTGCTCTCATCAAAAACAACTTTGACCATCTCGGCATGGCCGGTAACTCCCGTACACACTTGTTCATATGATGGATTAGCTCGCGTTCCACCCATGTAACCAACAGATGTTTCACTTACGCCATCAATCTGCCACAAACGGCGCTCAGCACCCCAAAAACATCCTGTTGCAAAATATGCGATTGAACTCATGCGCTTAATTCTGGCAGTAACACGCCAGAAGCGCACCCGCTGATAACCTACTCATCTCACGAGCCCCCGTAGCTCAGGGGATAGAGCACCGCCCTCCGGAGGCGGGTGCACAGGTTCGAATCCTGTCGGGGGCACCCCCCCGCGACGCATATCACTCTAATTTTTCTAATCTTTTTCGATTCATCCTTGTGTATCAATGCCCGACAAGGGAGAATTAACTTCTTGCGCAACATCGAAGTGCGTATTACCACGTTAAAAATTAGTGTGATTTGGGCTTGCCCGAATCTTTCTAGAGGAGGTTCCCCATGGATTGGCGTCATCAATCTGCTTGCCGCGATGAGGATCCAGAACTTTTCTTTCCTGTTGGAAATACAGGACCAGCATTAACTCAAATTGAAGAAGCAAAAAAAGTTTGTAATCGCTGCATTGTTAAAGAACCTTGTCTTGCTTGGGCACTTGAAAGTGGTCAAGATGCTGGAGTTTGGGGCGGGCTTTCAGAAGATGAACGTCGTGCACTTAAGCGTCGTGCGGCACGTAATCGTGCGCGACTTTTGGAGCAGCAAAACCAGTTCTAAAGCGGGAATCGTAAGTTAGCTTGTGTTCCAGCATCTGTTGATTGTAACTTCAAGACACCTTTGAGCTCATTTTCTGTCAGGGTTCTCACGATCTGTAAGCCAAGATTAGATGATGTTGCTAAATCAAAATCCTTAGGTAACCCAATTCCGTCATCCACAATATTGATAACACATTCGTTGCTATAACGCGAAAGTTCAATAGAAAGAAGCGAACCTTGTTCTGCCAAGCCATGTTCTAAAGCATTGTGCATGAGTTCAGTAACAACAAGTGATAACGGAGTTGCAAGTCGCGATTCAAGTGAACCCAGTTCACCTTTACGTTCAATCCGTAGCTCACCCATTCGCGGACTCAATTCGAGTGCGTGGGTAATCAAACTTGTAAGTACTTCATCAAAGGCTACAGTATTTTCGCTACTACTAGACAGAGTTTCGTGAACCAGAGCGATAGATGCAATTCGGCGAACCGCTTCATTGAGCGCAGAAGCTGCACTTGGATCCTCTATTCTTCGTGCTTGCATACGAAGTAGCGCTGAGACGGTCTGTAGGTTGTTCTTAACTCGATGATGAATTTCGCGGATGGTGGCGTCTTTCGTAACTAAATCACGATCACGCCTACGTAGTTCGGTAACATTTTGAAGCAAAACGATTGCCCCGATGCGATCTTCATCCTGGAGCAATGGCAATACTAATAAATCAATAGTTGTGCCTTGGTTATCAATTTCAACTCGGCGCAATACTTTTCCATTTAGCCGGGTTCGAACTCCTTCTTCATGCGGATTAAGCGAGTTCTTGGCTACTTCTTCAGCAATTTCACCTAAATTATAATTTTCAATTTCATTTTTCCAACCCATACGGCTAAATGCGGACCTTGCATTTGGGCTAGCGTATGAAATAACTCCGTTAACATCGAGGCGAATTAGACCATCTCCTACACGTGGGACTGGTTCAAAAAGTGATCCCGCATCGCTATATGGAAAAGCCCCTTGTGCCACCATGCGATAAAGAGCGTGGGCGATCTGTCGGTAATTCAACTCTAACTTACTTGGTGAGCGCATTAATTCTGCATTACGGTGTCGAGTAATTACGGCGATTACTTGACCATCAAAGACAACAGGAGTTGCCTCTTCCTTAATCATTAACTCACCAAATTGTTCAGCTTCAGAATCTCTGACAATTTCTCCAGTAGATAAAGCGCTATCAATTCGTCCTCTGCTACCCCACATAACTTCATCGCCAATAACATCATTTGTAAAAACTGTTGCTGCCGTTGTTGGTCGGATGTGTGCAACTGCCACATGTCCTGTAGGCCACATTTTCATATCTTTGCGGATGGGTACCCAAAGAATTAAGTCGGCAAATGAAAGATCTGAAAGTAACTGCCAATCAGCGATTAGTTCACGTAATTTATGGGCTTGGTCAATGGTTATCGAACTACGCCCATGTATCAGCGTTTCAAACTGGGGCACGTTACTTCCACTCTCCCAAGTTTAATGCAATCTCTTGGGTTGCAAACCAAATCAACTCTTCATCATCAGGAAATAGCAGTAGCGCACATTGAACTTGGGCCCAAGTCAGGTCAGAGTTTAAAGTCACTGACTTCTCATTAACTTCGTTGACTTGAGTTGGTTCTAATTCAATTGCAACAACAATGCCTGGGGCTTTTTTCGATCCCCGTAGATCTAATGCAGCTTGTGCGGCTTCTAGAGATAAAAGATATTCGATCTCTTCTTCATCTAAATCATCATTTTCACCAACATAAAATGGAGTTGGCGCGAGTATTGAGTCGACTTTCATATTGCCGGAATTTAAAAAGGTTGCAAGATCATCATGAGAAATAGGAAGATAGGCTCGCATGCCTCAATAGTATTAGAAGTTATCGCTTGATCTCGCTGGCGATGGAGGCAATTGATTTACGTAGCGAAGAGCGTGCATTGACCTCAATTAGTGTGCATTTCTGCTCTAGCGCCCCAGTAGCAGCACGTAGATCACGGCCAATTACACGTACAGACAATGGGCGCAGCCTGGTGGTTGCTGCTAGAAACCGCGCTTCTTCATCTTCGCCCTTTTTGCCCTGTGAACGCATATTCAAGGTGAAACTAATCTGGGATCTAATGGACGTCTTTTCTAATAATGCACAAACCTGTTCCAAACGATGGATACCAAGTAAGTCTGGGCGCGCAATGACCATGAGTTCGTCGCCTTGATCACAACTCCACGTTGTCATAGTAGATGTCCATCGTCGATCAGTGAGTCGATTTGATAAACCAGAAATAGAACCAAGATCTATCACTACGTTGTCAAAATGCTGTGTTGCAGTTTCCATAAACTGATCAACTGAGCCAGCTTCTTCTTGAGTTATTTCTGCAATTGCTAGCCTTGGTGCAATCGTGCGCCAGCCAGACTCTGATTGAACATTGCGTATAGCGATTAAGGCGGCAATTGATGGCGCTCGAAAGTTGGCGTCGACTATTAAAGTAGATTTCTCAAGCACACTTAACTCCATAGCCAGATTGAGTGCAATTGTGCTGCACCCGGTATCGCTTCCGGCCGAACCAATAGCCAACACATGCGCTTTACGAGTTTGCCTAATTATCTGACTCGACTGGCGAAGCATAGGTGCGCGTACAAATCCTCTAACAACGCTCACCAAATCGGTGATAGTTGTTGGGAATGAGTGCAGGCCAGTAAATCCTGGATTTGGTTCACGCGTGAATCCAACAATTTGCTTTACCTTTAAAGCAAGGTTAGTAATGGTTTCACTTGTGATTCCTGGAAGGTCGGGGGCATAAATAAGCAATGCGCCCGCTGCCGCTTGTGGATTATTAGTACAGTAATTTTCAAGTGCTTCAGTATCAATGGCACGAAAAATTACACTCCATCCTTGAGCAAACAAAGTTCCAGAAACAAAGCTTTCAAACTGGGCATCAGCAATTGCGGTTATAACAACTGGGAGTTCTTGATCAGGCATTGGATCTAATCACCACCAAACGTCCTTGAGTTGTTGCTGCAAGCAACCGTAAGACTTGAGTCTGATCTACTGAAACCGTGATTGCTGCGTCAGTTCCGAAGTTTGCACTTTTTCCATCTGCGCTTAGAACTAGTACGTTTCCGAGAATAAGGATGGGTTCTTGAGCAAGTTCACCGTTTTGAATATCAATGACCCAGTAGATATCTACAAGATCTCCGATGTGGATGCTGGCTGCTAGATCTACCGAGCGGATACTTAGAGGTACCGCACTGCTGGCAACCATAACGGCCGTTGAACTTACCTTCTCGGTACTTACAATTTCACCTAAGAATATATTTTGAATGAGAACTTGCCCCAGGGGATCAAGTTCTTCCGATAAATAATTGGTTGAGCTCGATTTCAAATCTAAATCTTTCAGTTCTAGGTCGCCACTAGAAATCTGGTGCCCGCTTTGCAAGTCAACAGCTGCCACCCAGTATTTTGAGGTTGAGTGGGAAAAAACTGCTAGTAAGAATGCGGAAAGAAATGATGCTGCTATTAGTGCGATTGCTAGAGGCATTCGGGATGGCATATGTGAACTTTGTCTTTTCATGAATGCACCTAATTGCATTTACCGACAAAAAATGATTACTTATCCACACTCATCCTTATTGATGGCATGGATGTAGCCATTAGGTGGATTTATGTAGGATTCATTGGTAGAACTCTTACGGCATGACAACAAACCGATTAATTAGCGATGAAATCTCAATCAGCAGCTTTCGAATTGAAGCTCCAGATAGCCCTGAAAATCAGGACTGGAAGCACCCTCTACTAGAAATTTTTAAACTTACATCTGCTCCATTGCAAACTTCTCGCCCAAAACTGTATTTGGTTCCTTCACGTTTTGATGATGAGTTTGACCCTGATTTTGCGCCTGAACCAACTTCTGCTCTAGATCTACCAGAACTTCATCAGTGGACAGAAAGGTTCGCCCATTCGGTAGTTGAAATTTGGGCTGGACGTAGATCGCCCAGACAAATCCAAACACTTTGTCATCACACAATTTTTTCAGAGTTAGTTAGAAAATCTGGATCTCAAAAAGAAATTGGCCACATCCGTAAAATTCATATCCAAGAACCACTCGATGGAATATGTGAAGCAACAATTACTGTGCGATATCAAGACCGTCTTCGCTCAATGCTTGTTCGATTTGAAGGCATCGACAAACGCTGGTTGTGTACAGCCCTTAACTTGCTTTAAGCACCACCGTGGCAACGCTTGAACTTCTTACCTGAGCCACATGGGCAAGGGGTATTGCGAGAAACTTCGCCAGTCACTTTGACGCCGTTTTCATCAGCAGCGGTGTATTGCAAACCAGAAGTTGGTAACGCCTTAGTTTCAAGGCCCGCGCCAGTTACCTCGTTGTTTGAGGCTTCTACAGTTACTTCAATGTTGAACAAGAATCCCGCGATTTCTTCCTTTATTGCATCCATCATGGCTGAGAATAAGTCAAAGCCTTCGCGTTGATACTCAACAAGTGGGTCACGCTGGGCCATTGCACGCAAGCCAATGCCCTCTTGCAAATAATCCATTTCATATAAATGTTCTCGCCATTTGCGATCAAGAACAGAAAGTAAAACTTTGCGCTCAAGCTCTCGCATCACTTCTGAACCTAATGACTCTTCTCGCTTTGCGTATGCGGCCTTACAATCTTCGACAACGGCTGCGGCAAGGAACTGCGCGTCTAGTCCGCTTCGAGAACCAACTCGGCTAATTAATTCTTCAATTGAGAATGAGATTGGGTAAATAGTTTTAAGTGCATTCCATAACGTTTCAAGGTCCCAATCTTCCGAATAACCTTGTGAAGTAGCCATGCTCACATATGCCGTTAAAGTATCGTCGACAAAAGTAGCGACTTGATCCTTGATATCTGCACCTTCTAGGACCATTCGACGCTCACCATAAACAACTTGGCGCTGACGATTCATTACATCGTCATATTTTAAAACATTTTTACGCATTTCAAAGTTTTGTGATTCGACCTGTGTCTGCGCTGAACGAATTGCATTGCTGACCATCTTTGACTCGATTGGTGCATCTTCAGGAATTCCAGCAGCTGTTAGGAAACGTTCGACCATTCCAGAGTTAAAGCGACGCATGAGTTCATCTTGAAGTGAAAGATAAAAACGGGATTCACCAGGATCACCTTGTCGACCAGAACGACCACGTAACTGATTATCAATACGACGAGATTCATGACGCTCGGTACCTAGAACATAAAGTCCGCCAAGGGCAATTACTTCCTCGTGTCCGAGTGCTACTGCTGCCTTTTGGCGAGAAATCTCATCTGGCCAAGCTTTTTCATATTCTTCAGCGTTATCAACTGGAGAAATTCCACGACGTTGTAGTTCAAAATCTGCCATGAACTCTGGATTTCCACCGAGCATGATGTCAGTTCCGCGTCCTGCCATATTTGTTGCAACTGTTACGGCGCCTTTAACACCTGCGCGAGCAATAATTGCGGCTTCGCGCTCGTGGTGTTTAGCGTTTAGAACTTCGTGAGGCACGCCTGATTTGCGCAAGAATCCTGATAATTCCTCTGACTTCTCAACACTTACAGTGCCCACTAGAACTGGTTGGCCCTTGCGATGTTTTTCAACAATGTCTGCAGTTACTGCAATGAACTTTCCAGCTTCAGATTTATAAACAAGATCAGGTTGATCGATACGTACCATTCCGCGATTTGTTGGGATTGGAACAACGCCTAGTTTATAGATCTGGTGGAATTCAGATGCTTCAGTCATGGCAGTACCTGTCATGCCTGAGAGCTTTTCGTAAAGACGGAAATAGTTCTGCAAAGTAATCGTTGCAAGAGTCTGGTTTTCATCCTTAATTTCAATACGTTCTTTGGCTTCAAGAGCTTGATGCAAACCTTCGCTATATCGGCGCCCAGCTAGCATGCGCCCCGTGTGCTCATCAACAATTAAAAGCTCACCATTCATAACAACATAATCTTTATCTCGCTTGAAAAGTTCTTTGGCACGAACTGCGTTATTGAGATAACCAATCATCGGTGTATTTGCAGCTTCGTATAGGTTGCCAATCTGCAAAAGCTCTTCAACTTTAGTAACGCCATCTTCAAGAATTCCAAGAGTTCGTTTCTTTTCATCTATTTCATAGTGCACGTCGCGTTGTAGTTTGCCCACAAGGTTTGCAAATTCCACGTACCACTTGGTGGCTTTATCAGCAGGTCCACTAATAATTAATGGGGTTCGGGCTTCATCGATTAGAATAGAGTCGACTTCATCCACTACTGCAAAAAAATGCTCACGTTGTACGCACTCTTCAAGCGACCAAGCCATGTTGTCACGCAAGTAATCAAAACCAAATTCATTATTTGTTCCATAAGTAATATCTGCTAAATATGCTTCGCGACGTTCTGCCGGAGTCATATTGGCGAGAATCACGTCGACCTTTAATCCGAGGAATCGGTGGATTCGACCCATCCATTCGCTATCACGCTCTGCTAAGTAATCATTCGTTGTGACAACGTGAACACCTTTGCCGGCAAGAGCGTTGAGGTATGAGGGAAGGGTTGCTACTAGAGTTTTTCCTTCACCAGTTCGCATTTCAGCAATATTGCCTTTATGAAGTGCGGCACCGCCCATAATCTGTACGTCATAGTGGCGCTGACCTAATGTTCGCTTTGCCGCTTCACGCACAACTGCGAAAGCTTCAGGCATTAAATCATCGAGTGATTCACCCTTTGAAAAACGATCTTTGAAGATTTGGGTTTGAGCGCGAAGTTCTACATCTGACATAGAAGTAATGCGTGCTTCATGAGCATTAACGACAACCACGATCTTGCTTAGTTCGCGAAGGACGCGACCTTCACCTGCACGCAAAATCCTGTCAAAAAACGCTGGCATCAATGCAACCTTTCAAACGCTCACGAACTCGCTTACTCAAGGCTCCTATCGTAGAGGTTGCGCCAGGCAAGCGGTAACTGAGGCCAACACGTGAAATCCGTGAGAATTCAGGGCTCTGGCCGCCTCTGCGACCGTGGCACCCGTGGTTACAACATCATCGATGAGAATTAAATCACCCCGTGGATATGTGTTTGTGTTGATGCTAAAAGCCCCATGCATATTAGTAAGTCGAGATTTGGCGTTCAGCGAGCTTTGGTCTTTGACTTTTCGGTTGATAGTTAATGCCGGAATCAAAGGTATCGATGTGGCTGCTGAAATTTCCCTACAGAGTTCCAGAATAAAACTTCTGCCACGTCGCCTTTGATTTATCCCTGATGATGGAATTGGAACGAGCCGGACATTGAAAGCATCAAAATTTGCTGTGTCGAGCACATGGACTATCGCATCAATAATTAATTGATCCGCCCCTTTTAACCCATTTTCTTTGGCCGCCATAATTATTCGACTTGCAGTTGGAGAATAGGAGATTGCTGAGTGGACTTTCATGCCGCGAATATGAGTTGTATAAAAATGAGGATGCCATTCACGGCGACAATTAGAACAAATTGAAATCCCAATAGCATTGCAGCCAAAACATCGGGTTGGGAAAAGGAGTTGACTTAGCTCTTCAATAACTGACATGGGTCGAAGTTAGTTCAGAAAACTCTGTTCTAAATTTGGGTGTGGAAATTATTCATGTGAATCATCTGGTGCCAATTTAATCAACCGGGATTCAATCCCCTGGCTAGATTGGCGAGGAAGAGTTAAAACAAAATGTGCGCCTTTTCCAGGACGCCCCCAAGCTTCAAGTTCTCCATTATGTAAACGTGCGTCTTCTAAGGCGATAGATAGACCTAGACCAGTGCCGCCGCGAATACGTGAACGAGAAGGGTCGGCCCGCCAAAATCGGTCAAATACTCGAGTTAATGCATTCTCATCTAAACCGATTCCATGATCTCGAACACCTACTGCAACATCATGCTCACTTGCCAAAATTGTTATAGCTACTGGTTTTTCTTCGGCATGGTCAATGGCATTTGAAAGCAGGTTTCGCAAAATTCTTTCTACGCGCCTAATGTCAGCCTTCACATTAATGCCTTCAGCAAGCGAATAGATTCGAAGCTCAGTAGAGCGCTCCTTGGCAACTAAAGCTAAATCTTCTGCACAGCGATTAGCTAACAAAACTATGTCAAAATCAATTGCTTCAAGCACCGCAACTCCGGCATCAAATCGGCTTACTTCAAGGAGGTCTTCTAGTAAGCGCTCAAATCGATCTAATTGGGCAACTAAAAGTTCAGTACTTCTAGCGACAATCGGATCAAAGCTCTCACGAGATGCATTAATAACTTCCGAAGCCATGCGCAATGTTGTTAGCGGAGTGCGAAGTTCATGGGAAACATCTGAAACAAAGCGCTGCTGAACCCTAGAAAGGTTTTCAAGCCGTGCAATTTGCTTTTCAAGGGATTCGGCCATCTCATTAAATGCAGTACCTAATGTGGCAATTTCATCTTGTGAAACTACCTTCATTCGCTGACGGAAATCACCAGAAGTAAACTGAGTGGCGATTGCTGCGGCTTCGCGCACTGGACGAACTACTTGGCGAACAACTAACCAGACGATTAATGCGATAAGAAAGACAAGGACTGAGCCAGTGACTAATAATAGTCTTGAGATCAAATCTAAAGTTGTATTTTGATTTGCAAGTGAAAAGATTACATACATCTCATACTGGCCCGCGCCGGGAATCTGTACCTTCTGACCAAATGCCAATCCCGGAATGCTTGAACCACCCGAGTAATTGATATTGACCAATGATGAGACTATGTCATTGCTTCTACGCACGCGTTTACTTAAATATTCTGGAATAGACTTCGGATTAACTAAATTTGAAGTAGTTCCATAATCATTGTTACGGGTGTTTCCTGGACTTCGAATAAATACCACTTCACGAGCATTTTCATTTGTGGTCAGGGATGTTGCTGAACTTATAACGTCATTGATAACTTTGCGAACTGCCGCTTCCTTTTCGCCCTCGGCTAATAGGAATCGATACTCTGCGCTAAATATCGTTGAGCGGGCTTCAATGCGAGCTGAGTCAAGATTTACTTTCTTAATACCAGTTGATAACTGCGAGTTAAGGGCAGAGCCAGTCAGATAAACAACGGCGAGAGAGAGCAAAACGGTGGAGATAATTACTCGTGTGGCCAGTGAATTTCGCAGGCGTAAAAAAATGCGATTCATATTTTAGGAGGCGCCCATAACTCCAGCTTTGTAACCGACTCCACGTACTGTTACAACGATCTCTGGGCTTTCAGGATCATGTTCGATTTTGGAGCGAAGGCGCTGTACATGAACATTTACTAGGCGCGTATCTGTGGAATGCCTGTAGCCCCATACTTCACTGAGCAACGCATCACGCGAAAATACTCGACCTGGTTCTTTAGCAAGGGCAACTAATAAATCAAATTCAAGGCGAGTAAGAGAAATCTGCTTACCTGCCCGCAAAACTTGATGAGCCTGTACATCAATTGCTAAATCACCAATTGTTAATAGGCCGGCAATATCTACATTAGTTCGTCGTAAACGAGTGCGGATTCGCGCAATGAGTTCTGACGGATGGCGAAAAGGTTTGACCATATAGTCATCGGCTCCGGCTTCAAGTCCGCGAACAACATCCTGGGTGTCACCTTTTGCCGTCAACATAATGATTGGAACCATTGATTCGGCGCGAATTAATTTACAAACTTCGATGCCATCAAGGCCAGGCAACATAACATCCAACAGAACTAAATCTGGTGGATTGTTACGAAAGACATCTAGAACTTCATCCCCGCGGCTTACGAGGTCGACATCAATACCTGCACCGGTTAAGACAATGCCGAGCATTTCGGCAAGGTCCTGGTCATCATCGACGACCATAACCAATGTCATTAGCTACCGTGCTCCCAAGAGTTCAAGTACATATCTTGTGCTGGTGTAAGAACATCAATTAATCCACCCATGCTCTTCAACTTTAAGCTAGCAACTTCCTTATCAATGTAAGTAGGAACGTTGTGAACTCCAGCCTTCAAGTTCTTAGCTTCCTTTACAAGGTATTCAGCAGTCAGAGCTTGATCAGAGAAAGACATATCCATTACAGATGCTGGGTGACCTTCGGCAGCGCCAAGATTAACTAAGCGGCCCTCGGCAAGAAGGAGTAGGCGACGACCATCAGCCATGACATATTCATCAGTCTGGTGACGCATCTTTGCATTCTTCTTAACTGCATGTTGTTCTAACCATGCAACATCGATTTCAATATCAAAGTGACCCGAGTTTGCCATAATCGCGCCATCCTTCATGACCGCAAAGTGCTCATCGCGCAATACATCGCGGTTACCTGTGACAGTAATAAAAACATCACCAACTTTGGCAGCATCTGCCATAGGCATAACACGGAAGCCTTGCATCATGGCATCAAGTGCTTTGGTTGGATCGATTTCGGTAATGATTACATCAGCGCCCATTCCCTTAGCACGCTCTGCAACTCCCTTACCGCAGTAGCCAAAACCAGCTACGACAAGGATGCGTCCTGCCAACAAGAAGTTCGTTGAACGAAATACTGCATCAAGAGTTGATTGACCAGTTCCGTAACGGTTATCAAACATGTGCTTTGTATCAGTGTCATTGACAGCAATCATTGGGAACTGAAGCGCTCCATCTTTTGCCATCTGATTAAGACGAATAACACCTGTGGTTGTTTCTTCGCAACCGCCTGCAATATTTGGAATTAACTCTTTGCGAGTTGTGTGAAGAGTATTTACAAGATCGCAACCATCATCAAAAACTTGGTGTGGTTCGATATCAAGGGAAGCGTTGATGTGCTTGTAATAACCATCGCGATCAACTGCATTTCGTGCAAAAACAGAGATTCCGTATTCATGAACAAGGGCTGCAGCTGTGTCATCCTGAGTTGAAAGCGGATTTGATGCGCACAGAGCAATTTCCGCGCCACCAGCTTTTAGAACGCGCATTAAGTTAGCGGTCTCGGTGGTTACGTGCATACATGCAGAGATTCGCACACCAGCAAATGGTTGAGATTTTTCGAAGCGCTCTCGGATTTGAGCAAGTACCGGCATGTTGCGCTCGGCCCACTCGATACGCATGCGCCCTTGTGCTGCAAGGGATGCATCTGCAATGTCGTGTTTTGGAAGAGTAGAGGTAAGAGGTACGTTCACGAAAAGCTCCTTTATCGACTGCGGTCAGGAGCATAGGTTACTGCCCCCGCGCCTAAAGCGAGTAATGAAGACGCGTGCTTAGGGGCGAATTAAGGCAAGTACCTCATCGCGTAGCTTCTCCATACGTGCAGTCGTCTTGGCCTCAACATTGAGTCGAAGCAAGGGCTCTGTATTAGATGGGCGAAGGTTAAACCACCATGTATCACCATTGACAGTCAGTCCATCAAGATGATCGACAGTGACACCAATTTGTTCGAAATACACCTGCTCAACCATTGCCATCGATGTTGGAGCATCGGATACTTTTGAATTAATTTCCCCGCTAAGGACATAGCGTTGAAATGGTTTTAAGATTGCAGACATAGATTTTTTTGATTCACCAAGAGCTGCGATGGCATGAAGGGCTGCTAGTGCACCTGAATCTGCTCGCCAAAAATCATCAAAGTAAAAGTGGCCTGAGTGTTCCCCGCCGAAAATTGCTTTGCTATCAGCCATCATTTTCTTGATATAGGAATGTCCAACACGGCTGCGAAGACCCACCCCACCATTTTCTTCAATAACTTCGAGCACTGCTCGCGATGAAATTAAATTGTAAATAATTGTGGATCCTGGATGCTTGAGCAATTGGCGCTCTGCAATCAGGGACGTTAAATCCGATGGGTTAATCGCATTAGCTTTTTCATCAACGATGAAACATCGATCCGCATCCCCATCAAATGCCAGGCCCAAATCAGCCTTGTGCTTTAAGACCGCCTTTTGTAAATCTCGTAAATTCTTTTCCTCGATAGGATTAGCTTCATGATTTGGAAATGTGCCATCTAATTCAAAATACATCGGAATCATTTCACAGTTGAGCCGAGAAAAAATCGCTGGAGCTGTGTGGCCAGCCATTCCATTTCCTGCATCAATAACTATTTTCAGTGGGCGAATATTGTCAAGATTGACCAAGTTTAATAAGTGATCCACATATTCTTCGAGCATATTACGCTCTGTTTCTACTCCAACAGAACGAATCTCAAGTGGAGAACCTTGGCGAACAAAACTTTCAATAGCTAGCAGCCCTGATTCTTTTCCAACTGGGCGCGCACCGCTGAGGCATAATTTGATTCCGTTGTATTCAGCTGGGTTATGGCTAGCCGTGAACATTGCACCTGGCAATCCCAATTTACCTGATGCAAAATACAACATATCGGTTGATGCCAATCCAATTCGGATTACATCCATTCCAAGAGATGTAGCACCGGCTGAAAATGCATCCGCAAGTCCGGGTGATGATGCTCGCATATCTTCACCGATAACAATGGTTGCCGGTTCGCGCTCTTGTTGAAGAAATCGAGCGAAAGCCAGACCGGTTGCAAAAGTAAAATCAGGGGTAATTTGTGAATCAACTAGGCCGCGAATGTCATAAGCCTTAAAAATGTCTGCAATCTCTTGGGCCATCAAGTAGTTCCTAAGACGGTACGGCTCGTAAATGACCCCGGCGTCCAATAGGAGTTTGAGCTTTGTCTTCACTTAGCGTTTGCACATTTTCATCACTGCGCCTTGCCACTTCTCGTACTGCATCGGCGATCGCCATTAAATCATCGTCAGATGGGCCGGGTTCATTACCTGTTAACTCTTGTTTAATTACATTCCAACCATGTGGAACCTTTAGACGTTCTCCATGAATTGCACATAAATCATAAGCATGTGGTTCTGAGAAAGTTGCTAACGGACCGACTACGGCAGTTGATTCTGCGTAGATATAAGTCAATGTCATCGTTGCGATAGAGCGACAACCCACACGAGAGCAACCTCGTCCAACATGGGCATGTGACTTCATGACAAGAACATTAGTGGGCTCAGTGCAGTTTTTTAGGGATTTAGTACACGAATGTTTGAATTTGGAACTTCCACTCTTGTGAGCGTACTGCCGTTTTTGATTGGAAAGAATCCATAACCATTACTTGAGGCTACGAGTGCACCGGCAAAAACCTTGTTGCTTGTCGAAACGATAGTCATTGAGCGAGCATTAGCTGGAGCACGCCAGGTAGCGATGTCGGTTCCCTTAACGAGAGTGCGAACTGTTTTGCCATTAATTAGCTTGGCCTCAACTATCACCGCAATTGACTCTCCCGTAAAGGTAACAAGAGGTGAAAGACCAGTAATGGCGATTGTCATGGGAACAAGCTCTGGAGTTGCCGTACTCCAAACAAAGTCCTTACGGCCATTAATTGTTACCGAAGATAAAATTGAAGCAACAATGGGATCATCTGAGGTAATTCGAACAGCAAATGCACTTGCAGAAATATCCGGAGCTAATGAAAATTCGGTAACTATTCCTGCATTAATTGCCCGTGAACTCAACCCAACTGGTGTGAATCGACCATCAGCTGATAGAACTTCCACAGTGAAGTTTGTATCGACTTCACCTGGAGAAAGAATTCTTAGCGTATGGGTAGAGGCGGTCTTTTGGCCCTTTTTGGGAAGCTGATTAGGAATTGCAGGAATCACAATGCTCTTTGACGCACTTGGAATTGAATTCACAAAATCGCCACCTAGCGCTCTCAAGCCCGCGCCTTGCTCATCAATTACAAATGAATTTACTCGCCCAGAGCGCGGAACTACCTGAATCGTTAGTGATTTATCTCCCGGAGCAAGAGAATCGAGAGATAGTTGCATAAAACTCTTTGACTTTAAATTTACGGACTTAATTGGTTGCTTACCGTTTTCTGAATAACTTTGAATATCAACAAGGGCATCACTTAAGCCGCTATTAGTGAGCACTAATCGACCGCGAGTTGTCACATTCGCAGTCCCACCTACAAACCACTGTGATGCTTCTGGGCCTGAACAAATTGTCCCTCCAGCCCAACTTCCAGAACGGCTTTGCCAGATAACGGGTGTAACTCCTTGCGCAGAAATTACTAATGAATTTTTACTAACCGGAAAGCGCAATATTCTAAATGGCAAAGTTTTACTGCTTCTATTTTCAAGCCGTTGATATTGCGTTTTTCCTGAAGAGATTGAGATTTGCGAGTTCAAGCCATTTAATGTCGGCGGACAAACTACCGCTGGATAGGATTGCGAATATGTACTTGATTGATCGGCAACATTTAAACCTGACGCTAAAAGAAAACATGCGATTAATACGGTTAGGAAAAAAACTGGCTGCCTATACTTCACGCCAACTCCTTATCTGAGATTTCGCGCTTTCTACGCCCTGCCGGAAGTGCCAAGACCACCACAACTATCCAGGCAATGAGCTCAAGTGAGAGCCAGGCGCGTCTGATGGTTCCATCATGAAGCAGTGAAATTTCCCCAGGCTCTAGAACCTGAAAACGCGGAAGCCCCTGTTCATCTCTATCACGTTCCAAGCGATATCCATTTTCTAGTACCTGCCATGAGCGATCATATGTTTCAGTAAGTGTGACTGTTCCAGGACCATTGACATTAGTTCGGGTACCAATTTCACCAGTTTCTAGTAGAGAGCGCGTGCCGTTTTTGTCAGTAAAAATAATTCGTCCAGTCACACCTGAAACTCTCCATACGACTCCAGCAGATGTGGCAGATGAACGCGAAAAACCTCCAAGACCGTCAATAGTTCTAATAACGTTGCGATCAAAAGGGTTTTTAACAAAGACATACTTAATCCCATAATTAGAGAAAACTTGACTGCTGCGAATACCAGTACCGTTAATGAGTCGTTGTGCTGCAATCTCTATTTCACGCACTTGCCCAGGTGCAACATCAGGTTGGCCTAACGTAATATCTGAGCCTCTCGAAATGTAATATTGAATCGTTTTTTCACTTGTAATTCCAACTTCACGTAATACTAAAGTTTTAGTATCTGCCTCAGCCGTTAAAAAAGCTGGCATTACTGCATTCAAATTACTTTGAACAGGTGAATTTGCTCCCCCTGAAATCGACCAGCCCATGCTTGTTACTGCATACACTGAAGTAATGCAGAGCAGGAACCCTGCCAAAATATGGCGGAAATTAATATTGCTGGCGATTAGTACCTCTCGTAACTGATCAAGAATTACTACACCAGCTGCAACCGCTGCCAATGTTGCTCCAACTAAAAAAGTTCCAACCCATACTCTCGTATTGGCACCACTGCCATGCACGCTAATGGAGATTGCCGAAAATAAAGTTGCAGCTGAGAGAAAACCCGCTCCAATTTGAGCAATAGATTTAGCAACTGAAGAAGAGAAAAGCGCAACAACGAGAATCAGTAAAATTGGACTAAGTACCCAGACTGGAAGAGCGCCCTGTCCGCCAGGATTACCAAAGACCACCAATTCAGGGGCACCACCTGAAAGTATCAATCCCGGTTCTGCAAGAAAACGCGCAGGACGAGCCAAAGCTTCTATTGAAAATGGTGCGACCAATATGAATGGAAACAACAGAAGTGTCAGTCGTTTATAGAAACGGCTTAAAAATAAGGTCTTACCGAGTTTTTGGTCATAATCACTCAAGATCGCATAGCCAATTATACCTAGGCTGAGCAAGGAGGTAATCAAAGTAAATGAACTAAGAAGTGCAAGCAAAATTGTTAAAACATAAATTCGACGCCAACTATTTTTTTCTATGGCCTTCCAATGCGTTAAAACTATCGGGATCTGAGGCGCAATAATTAAAGCTGCCAAAGTTGCCAGTCGACCTGAATTTATAGATGCCAGAGCGACTGGTGAGATTGCATAAAGAAAACTCGCTGAAATGGTTATAAAAGAATTCTTCGATAACCTGCGTAAATAAGATTGGGCTGACCACATAATAAATAGTGGTGCCATAAGAAAGAATATGGTTATAAGAAAAGGTACTTTTCCAAGAACAATAATCGAGAAAAGGGCTAGGACTGCAATCCATGGCGGTGAAGCATGTGAACTACCCATTCCCACTTGGTGCCAAGATTCAAAGTAAGTTCGCCAAAGATCTCGTGCGCCAGCAGGAGAAGCTGGAAGTGCTCCTCCGACTAGTGCGCCTAAGCGATTTCTTGATGCAATCAGAGTTACTAATCCCAGTAATAGGTAACCGAAAATCTCTGGATTTTTTAATATGTTGCGCCACTGATATCTCTTTGTAGGAACTAGTAAATCTTCTTCATCAAGAGCATTCAAAACTGAAATGGATGTGCTTTCTGCAACAGGAATAACTCTTGCTCTAATAGCTTCAGCTACGCTAGATGTTGATAATCGTAATAGTGACCAACGTGGCGGAATATATGGAGAGATTACGCGGGCGGAAACTAAGCGCTTGGATTTTCTAAATTTACGAGCCTGAAAAATTTCAGTCGGCCTAATGATCAAGGTCGCAACAGCCAATAATTCATCTGAGGCGTACCCAGGGAGCTTTGCTATGAGATAACCAAGGGAACGAACCATCGCAGATCCCAATAGTTGAAGACAAAGCCAAGGAATCATCCACCACGATGAATTTGCGAGCAACACATAAGCTGCATTGCGACGATCAAGTAATAGCGGGCGATGTAGAAATGCTCCAGCAACATCTACGCTGCGACGCTCAGAAGCTGAGGCTTGTGCGTGATAGGCAACTGCTTCAGTGTTTGCAATGACTGCATAGCCAGAAACACGTGCACGCCAACCAAAATCAATGTCATCTCGGAAAAGGGAGAGGTTTGAATCAAAGCCACCAATTTCTTCAAAGACATCTCGCCGAATTAAGGCACCGGCAGTGCTGACAGATAAGACATCATGAATTCCATCGTGTTGTCCCTGATCGTATTCATATGTTTCTAAGCCAGTCCACCTCGCACCATTACCAGCAATACTTATTCCTGCTTCAAGTAAATGCGTATGGTCGTGCCATCCAAGAAGCTTTGGACCAACCATTGCTACTTGTGGACGATCTTCTACTGCCTCAAGTAGTTTTTCTAAAGCAGTAGATGCAGGTGCACTGTCATCATGAATTAACCAAAGCCATTCGCTGCTACCTTCAATGTGTGCAGGTAATGTATCAACTGCGAGCGCAACAGCATCGCCGAATCCGCAATCGCGTTGTGCTGAAATAATTGGGATTCGCGCAGATTTAAGCAGTCTTGTTGAGGAATCTTTTGAGTCGGTATCAACTGCAATTATTTGATCAATAGAGCGCGTTTGTGAAGTAAGAGCCGCTACTACTGCTGGCAGCCATGTTTCACCGTCATGAGTTACAACAATTGCGGTGACTGAATGTCTATCTATTATTGCCACAACAAAACCACCATCTCCTAAAGAGTTGGGATTAAAAAATTACGCAGAACGGCGCTTTAAGCGACGACGTTCGCGCTCTGATAATCCGCCCCAAATTCCAAAACGTTCGTCATGTGCAAGTGCATATTCCAAGCACTCTGAACGAACATCGCAAGAAAGACAGACTCGTTTTGCTTCGCGAGTTGATCCGCCTTTTTCAGGGAAGAAAGCTTCTGGATCTGTTTGAGCGCACAGTGCGCGTTCCTGCCAAGAGAGTTCAATACTCTCGCCAGTTTCGAGTGTGATCTTTGGGCCAGTCGTGGGGGTTGGGGAGTTCGTGGCTTCAGGTTTAATCGGCATAGTCGATTCTCCTTGAATACATCAGGTCTGATCCCTCGTGGAAAAGACTTACTTAGGAGTGAATTACACGCGTGTAAGTCGAATAAGTCAAGCGCGGGTACCCCCACTTCATCGCAGATTCACGCTCAATTTACTGCGGGATTGGAAAAATTTTGAGATTTGTCACAAAAGAAGTAGATATTTGCGCCGAATCTAGAATTTGTGCCCCTGCTGCTACAAAAGAGTTGGTTACTACGGCAGCTTTCCCAATTTTAGCTCCGGCCTCAACGATTGAGCCGGTTATGTGTGCCCCTTGGCCAATTACTGCACCGATGCCAATAGAACTGCCGCCATCAATCACGGCAGTTGCATCAACAGTGGCACCTTTCATAATGAGAGATTGTGGTGAATGACTTTGAATCATCTGCGGCGTTAATGCCAATGCCTTTGCAGCTCCGGAAACTAAATCAACTGAGCCCTTTAATAAAGCTGTGGGTGTTCCAATATCTAGCCAATAGGAATCATCAATAAAACCAAAAACTCTTCCATGCTTTTCGACTAACTCTGGAAATATTTGGCGCTCAACACTGATAACAGTGTCTTCTGGAATTGCTGTCACAACGGATGCTTTAAAAACATAGCAACCTGCATTAATCGTATTCGTTACTGGATTATCCATTTTTTCTAGAAAAGCCGTAACTCGGCCAGCGGAATCGGTTGGTACACAACCATAGGCTCGTGCATCGTCAACTGTAGTTAGGTGCAATGTGACATCTGCATTATTTGCTTCATGATCTTGTATTTGTTGTGACAAATTATGAGAACTCAAGACGTCCCCATTAAAAACAACAATAGATTCATCTCCAGTTAAAAGCTTAGTAGCATTTCGAATAGCGCCACCTGTGCCTAACGGTTCCTTTTCTACGGCGTAAAGCAGATTCATACCCCACTTAGACCCATCGCCAAAATATGGGATAAAAACTTCTGATAAATATGAAGTGGCAAGGACAACCGTTGTTATTCCAGCTTTTTTTGCCATGGCTAATTGATGTTCTGTTACAGGTAAACCCGCCACTGTCAGCATCGGTTTTGGAGTATTTTTTGTAAGCGGCATCAGGCGCGTACCAAATCCACCAACAAGAAGAATTCCAACTGCCATGAGCTATGCCTTTAAACGGGTAACTGCTTGATCGATCGCAGCATCCGTGGCAGTCAAAGCGATACGGATGTGGTTTTTACCTTTGTCACCATAGAAGCTGCCAGGGGTTGCCAGGATTCCGCGCTGGGCTAACCAATCAACGCTTATCCATGCATCTTCATCACGAGTACACCAGATATAGAGTCCTGCGTTGCTAAATTCAATTCGAAATCCGCACGCCTCAAGTGCAGGACGCAAAGTTTCACGTCGTGTGTTGTATCGCCCTCGTTGCTCGGCAACATGTGAATCATCTTTAAGCGCAACGGTCATTGCTTTCTGTACAGGCAATGAAACCATCATGCCTGCATGCTTTCGAAGTTCACGAATCTTTGCGATTAATGAAGAATCGCCAACCATAAATGCTGCCCGATATCCAGCCATCGATGAACGCTTTGATAGAGAATGCACTGCCAAGATATTTGTGTTATCTCCTGCAGTTAACGCCATGACGGATGTTGAGACAGCCGTGTGATCAAACTCGAAGTAGCACTCATCTGAAATTAAAACTGAGTTATTTGCCCGTGACCATGAAATACAGTCCTTTATTTCTTCAACACTATGAACCCGCCCAGTTGGATTAGATGGTGAATTCATCCAAGCTAAATCAGCGCTCGGCCAACTCTTAGCATCTATCTCAACGGGAACAGATTCTGCTTCTGCGATTAACGCACCTACGTGATAAGTGGGATAAGCGATTTCTGGAATCAGAATCTTCTTTGATTCTAAAATAGTTGGTAACCAAGCAACTAATTCTTTAGAGCCGATGACAGGCAAGACATCAAAATCACCTGTTGCGCCTATTCGGGATTTTGCCCACGTGATTATGGCTGAACGTAATTCAGGTGTTCCAGCAGTTAATGGATAGCTGGGCGAATTAGATGCTTCGCGTAATGCTGCTTGTATAAATTCAGGCGTTGGATCTACAGGAGTTCCCGCTGAGAGATCAATAATCCCACCAGGGTGCGCACGGGCCTTATCTCCATAAGGGGCAAGTGCATCCCAGGGAAAATCTGGGAGTGAAGAACGCAAGAAGTATTACTCGCTCTTAGGAGGAAGGGCTTTTACAAATTCATGGTCGGTACCAGTTGCCCCGACCTTTGCTGCTCCGCCAGGTGAACCTATTTCTACGAAAAACTCAGTATTAACTTTTGAAAACCCTTTCCACTGTGGTGGAACATCGTCTTCATAATAAATCGCTTCTACGGGACAGACTGGCTCACAAGCGCCGCAATCTACGCATTCATCGGCTTGGATATAGAGCATGCGATCGCCTTCATAAATGCAGTCCACAGGACACTCAGCGATGCAGGATTTATCTTTGACATCGACACATGGTTCGGCGATCACATAAGTCACGACTTGCCTCCGTAAGAAATAAAAGTTACCAACGGCTCCGATTGTAATCGCATCGGCTCTCCTAAGGCGATATTTGATGTGAAGGTTTATCGTTGAGCCATGTCCCATGCCCTAGAAGCCACATTTGCCAGCCTTATTGGCAAGCGGGTCACCGTTCGGTTACATGATCCCGAGGGTGGTTTTCGAGACATTGTTGGATATCTAGAGTCGCCCGTCACTCTTCGAAATCGCCACGGCAAGCTCATCGAATTTTCACATGATGAGATTGCATTGTGGAAAGAAGTGATCGAAAAAAAGTGAGCCTTTCTCTCTACGATACGGCAACTCGAAAAACGATGCCGGTTATTTCAACTCTTGGTAAAACGACAATGTATTGCTGTGGGCCAACGGTTTATCGCGATGCACATGTTGGGAATTTAAGAACATTTTTATTATCGGATTTAGTCCGCAGAGTGCTTGAGTCACACGGTAACACTGTTGAACTTATCCAAAATATTACCGATGTCGGTCATATGTCCGATGATTTTGAAGCTGAAGACAAGATGCTTGCGCAGGCTAAAACCGAGGCCATGGACCCATTTGCAGTTGCACGTAAATATGAGCAAAAATTTCATATTGACTTGAATCGCTTAAACGTTAAACCTGCGGATAAGTTCCCGCGAGCAAGTGAATCAATTGAACTCATGTTGGTAATGATTGCCCAACTTATCGAAAAGGAATTTGCATACGTTGGTGATGATGGCTCTGTTTATTTTGATGCACGCAGCGTGGAAAGTTACGGAGCAATTAGCGGGAATCGACTTGATGCGCTCAAACCAGGACATCGATACGAATACAGCGAAGATGGTGCCAAAAGATTTCACGCTGACTGGGCGTTATGGAAGGCAGCAGGTGCACGTAGTGAAATGATTTGGGATTCGCCTTGGGGTCCAGGCTTTCCTGGCTGGCATATTGAATGTTCTGCGATGTCACTTCACTACCTTGATTCTCATATCAATGTGCATGTGGGTGGAATTGATCTGCGCTTTCCGCATCATGAAAATGAACGAGCCCAATCAAATGCGATCACCGGAAATGAGAGTGTCGATTTATGGCTACACGGAGAGCATCTGCTTTTTGAAGGCCGAAAGATGTCGAAAAGTGCAGGAAATGTTGTGCTCCTGCAGGATGTTATTGCTAAAGGGTTCGATCCACTTGCAGTCAGATTGTGCTTTTTAGAAAACCGCTACCGATCTCAGATGGATTTAACATGGGCGGCTATTGAAGCTGCCGATGGACTGCTCAAGCGATGGCGAAAAAAAATCAAGGCTTGGAAGCAATCTGAGGTTACAGAAGATTTAGAGTTCTTAGCAATCATTGATAATGATTTAGATACTCCTCGCGCAATTCAATATCTACGAAATGTTGAAAAGAATGATGACTTACCGGACCAGGCATCTCGATTTTTATATGCAGATAAAATATTAGGCCTAGATTTGAATCGAGTAGAGACAGAAAAAACTTTGACAAGAGAACAAGAAGAATTACTTGAATTGCGCATGATTGCCAGAAAAGAAAAGCGCTGGGACGATAGCGATGCCCTGCGATTGAAACTTGAAGTAACGGGTCTTGAAATTAAAGATTCTGCCGAGGGACAAGATTGGCAATGGCGTTAGGCTGGAAGAAGGATTGCTAAAACCAAAGCCATAAAACCCACGTTAATTAGTGAAATACCAATAGAAGTACCTTCAATGAGGTACTCATCATTGATACCTGGAAACCCAGCACGCAATACAACGACTGTCCAAGCAATAGATGCCACTACACGAAGAGTTTTGCCACCCCACATGCGGCCAATGCTCCAAACTCCTGCCACTGTTGCCAATAAAACAAAAATCAAGCCAAATGGTACGAGCGAGGCGTGTATAAACACGGAACCTGCACCCAGACCTGCACCGATAGCTGCTGAATATAAATAACGCACTATAAAACTACTCCAGAAGTTAAATCGCTTTCACGACCATTTTCATCAAAAGGTTCGCACTTTGTTCCTTTAACGAGTGTGTAGTACTCGTGTCCCCACACCTGCTGGCCCAAGTTGTTAGATAAAGCAAAGAAAGGACCATCTAATGAAATCTGTGTCTCATGAGCCTTCATTGCAGCCATTTTTGCCTCAACATAATTATTGCCATCGATGAGCGTTGTAACAAAGGCATCATCTTTTGCATATGGGAGATCATCAACGCTCTCTGCACCAAAGAAATCTGAGCCAAGTTCTTTCATCTTTGCCATTCCCTCGGCCAGAACAGATTTTGGCATTGTGTTCCAATAAATTTTTTGAATCTGCCACGTAGAAAGTTCGCTAGCCCTCATTGCTACGCGGTGGGCTTGAATATGATCTGGATGACCATAGCCACCGATTTCATCGTAAGTAATCAAGATTTGTGGCTTTATTTCTTCGATTATTGCAACAAGCTGACCTGCAGCTGACTCTAAATTAGCTTGCCAGAAAACATCTGGTCGATTATTTGGTGGAGTATCCATCATTCCACTATCGCGGTAATTTCCAAGAAATCTAAAATCATTTACTCCTAAGGCTTTCATCGCCTTAGCCAGTTCAATCTCGCGATGTTTTCCTAATTCATCATTTTGATTGCTAGCTAGATGCGATAACCCAGGAACTAAGACTTCGCCTTCTTCCCCGCGAGTGCACGTAACTAAAGTAACTTTTGCGCCGAGAGCGGCATAAAGGGCCATTGTCGCGCCATTGTTAATGGTTTCATCATCAGGATGAGCGTGAACTAAGAGAATTCGATATCCCTCATATGAACTCTTCATAGCTTCTCCCATGCAAGTATTCCTCCAGTTAAATGGCGTGAGTTTTTAAACCCGGCACCTTGAATTATTTCTAGGCATTCCGCAGATCTAACACCAGAGCGACAATGTAGAATAATCTCTTTATCCAATGGAAGGGCAGACAGCGCGCTGTGATCTAAGAAAAACCCTTTAGGAATCAGGGTAGAACCAGGAATACGCGATTTCTCAAACTCCTCGGGCTCACGTACATCGATGAGTACGAATTCTTCATTGTCTGCAAATTTTTTGCGCAAATCTTTGGCAGATATCTCATCAGAAATATTAATTCCACAAAAGCTCTCGTAGTCATCTAACAGCTTTTGCTGTGGGGCATTTTGGCTACAAATCGCGCAGTTTGAATCTTTCTTAATATTAATCTTTGAGTATTGCGAATCAAGTGCGTCGTAAACCATTATTTTGCCTATTTGTAATTCACCGATTCCGGTAATGGCTTTAATGACCTCATTGACTTGCATTGATGCAATCGATGCACACAAAACACCTAAAACTCCGGCTTCGGCACAGTTTTGAACTGAGCCTGGTGGCGGAGGTGTTGGGTGAACGCACCGATAACAAGGGCCGTAGGTATTCCAAAAAATTGCAGCTTGACCATCGAAGCGATTAACAGAACCCCAGACATAAGGTTTATTCAGTAAAACAGCAGCATCGTTGACCAAATATCGTGTTGCAAAATTATCAGTTGCATCAATAATAATGTCGTAGTTAGCCAAAATCTCTAGAGCATTTACATTATCAATGCGTGAGTCATGAATTGTTACCAAGGTTGTTGGGTTAAGGTCAAGAATTTTCTTCTTGGCTATATCAACTTTTCTCTCACCTATTTCTGCCTGCGTGTAGAGAATCTGCCTATGCAGATTGGTTTCATCTATTGAATCAAAATCAACAATCCCAATTGATCCGATACCCGCTGCAGCTAAATATAGAAGCGCGGGTGAACCAAGTCCTCCAGCACCAATGCACAAAACCTTTGAATTTCTTAACCTTTCTTGACCCAACTCTGAAACTTGTGGGATCACGATCTGGCGGCTGTAGCGAGTGCGCTCTGCATCGGTTAGCGATGGGCCTGATTTCACTAACGGCGGGATTTTCATAAGATGCCAATTCTGCCGTATTCAAGCACGGTGTGCTACATCTATTAGCCAATCACCACGACTGCCTCTACGATTGCGCCAATGAGTACCGTTGACACTTCAAATAAGGCCCGTCTGCCTCGTGATGAACGTCGCGCACTTTTACTCTCGGCAGCACTTGAAGTCTTTACAGCGGCAGGATATCACTCAGCTGCAATGGATGAAATTGCAGATCGTGCAAATGTTAGTAAGCCAGTTCTGTATCAACATTTTCCATCAAAGCTTGAACTTTATTTGGCGGTTCTTGATTTGCATATTGACTCTTTAGTTTTTGAAATTCAAAAGGCAATCGCTTCAACACCAGATAACGCCAATCGTGTACATGCAACTGTTGATGCCTACTTTGCTTTTATTGAAAAGGAGGGCGAAGCATTTAGATTGCTATTTGAAAGCGATATGAGTGTTGAGCCATCAGTTCGTGAACGACTTAATCGCATGACTTATGACTGCGCAGCGGCTGCAAGTGCTGTAATTTCTATTGATACAGGTCTTCCAAAAGAAGCTTCAATGCTCCTAGGTGTTGGAATGATTGGCTACGCCCAAGTAACTGCTCGCCATTGGCTAGATCGAGACAGCACATTAACCCGTGAACAGGCTGTTGAATTAGTAAACAACCTCATGTGGAGAGGTATTTCGGGATTCCCGCGCAATTAACTCCGATAGGATTACTTCTATGAGCTCCACTAATAAACAAATTTCTGGCGCCGCTTAACGTGTCGAAAACTTTCGCAGAACTTCCATTACGCCCCGAAACTATTGAGGCCCTCCATGCCCATGGCTTTATTGCACCTTTTGCAATTCAAGAGATGGTTCTACCTATTGCACTTAGCGATGGCGATGTAATTGGTCAAGCTAAAACTGGCACTGGAAAAACCTTAGCTTTTGGTGTTCCGGTTATTGAACGTGTTATTGCTCCTAATGATGCCGAGTGGGAAAGCTTTGAACATAAGGGAATGCCTCAAGTACTCATAGTCGTTCCAACTCGAGAACTATGTACGCAAGTAACTAAAGATATTGAAGAGTTAGCAAGCAACCGTGGAATTAGAACATTGGCGGTTTATGGAGGCCGTGCCTTCGAACCTCAGATTGAAGCGCTTGCAGCTGGTATTGAAATTGTTGTAGGCACTCCAGGTCGTTTACTCGATCTTTCACGCCAAGGACAGCTGCGTTTAAAGCAAGTATCACGGTTGGTTTTAGATGAAGCCGATGAAATGTTAGATCTTGGCTTCTTGCCAGATGTAGAAAAAATCTTGGCAAATACACCCAACCGCATGCAAACAATGTTGTTTTCAGCCACTATGCCAGGAGACATCATTGCTCTGGCTCGCAGATTTATGAATCAGCCTATTCATATTCGCACACAAGACTCTGAAGATGAAGGTGCGGTCGTTACTCGCATTAAGCAGCATGTATTGCGGGCTCACGCTATGGATAAGATTGAAATGCTTGCTCGAATTTTGCAAGCTCAAGGTCGCGGCCCAACAATGGTTTTTTGTCGCACTAAGCGCACGTGCCAAAAAACTGCTGAAGATTTAATAGAGCGTGGTTTTAAAGCTGCACCTATCCATGGAGATCTTGGACAAAGTGCGCGTGAAAAGGCATTAGGTGATTTCAAGGCAGGTAAATCAGATGTTTTGGTAGCAACTGATGTTGCTGCACGAGGTATCGATATTGATGGAATTACTCACGTAATTAACTATCAATGCCCTGAAGATGAAAAAACTTATGTTCACCGTATTGGGCGTACTGCACGTGCTGGTGCCCACGGAATTGCAGTGACTTTCGTTGACTGGGACGAGTTAGCACGATGGAAAATGATCAACCTAACTCTTGAACTTGGTCTTGAAGAACCTGAAGAAACTTACTCTTCCTCTCCTCATCTCTATGAAGTTTTGGATATCCCAACAGGTTCCACGGGGCGTCTGACAAAGAACAAACCGATTTCAGAAAAACCTGCTGCGCAAAAAACAACACCCAAGCGCGTCGAGGCTAAAGTCGAGAGCAAACCAAAAGTTGAACGCACACGAACTCGTACTAAAAAGTTTAAAGAAAGTTAATTAGCTACAAATACGCGAATTGCATTAACAAGCATTTGAACGGCAATAGCTGCAAGTAATAAACCTGCAATACGGGCAACAAGTGTAACGCCGGCATCTTTAATTACCTTCATGATTGTTGTAGAAGCCATAAGAGCCCCAGCAATAGCTAAATGCACAGCTATGACTGCGCCTATTAACCCCAGTGCCATTGCAGGACCATCAACTTGTTGAACAAAAATCATTGTTGCAACGATTGCCCCTGGTCCGGCCAATAGTGGTGTTCCTAGTGGGACAAGTGCGATATTAGTGTTTTCACCGTCGCCACGTCCGCCGCCTTTTCCACCTGTCAATAAATCCAAAGAGATGAGCAAAAGCAATAGGGCTCCAGCTGCTTGCATTGCAGCGATTGAAACATTGAGATAGCTAAGAATAAAGCGACCAAAAAGAGCAAAAATTGAAATAACGAGAAATGAAACTCCTGCAGCTTTAACCGCCAGCATTCTGCGTTCCTTAGGTGACTTATCGGCAACTAATGCCAAAAATATTGGAGTCGCACCTGGTGGATCCATAATGACAAATAGAGTCACAAATGTTTGTACTGCAAATGTAAGCGCTCCTACTTTCATGCACGTACCACCCTTCGTTTATCTGCTTGCGCTTCAAGTTTTTCCCATTCAGCAGGACTAGTTTGAAACTCAGCTAACGCGTTGAGTTTACCTGTACCGTGATAGTCGCTGGAGCCGGTTATTACTAAATCTAATTCCTGGGCAATTCCTCGTAGCATTGCCCTTTCATCAGGGTTTTGGTCTCTGTGATCAACTTCAATTCCATTTAAGCCTGCTTCTACAAGATTCGTAAAATCACTTACTTGAAGAATTTGTCCACGATGGGATGCAAAGGGATGAGCAATTACTGCAACTCCCCCCGCTTTTCTGATCATTCGTATTGCATCAGCTGGTGTTGGTGCAGCGTGCGATACATAAAATTCTGAATCATTATTAAGCATTCCTTGAAAAGCTTCATCACGTGAAGTAATGATTCCTTTTTTTACCAGCGCATCAGCTAAATGTGGTCGACCCAAAGTTGCGCCTTCGGGACGCACCGCTTCGACATCAGCCATTGAAATATTAATTCCCGCTGTTTGCATTTTTTCAATCATTTTGCGCATTCGGGGCATTCGCCCATCACGAGTTTCTTCAAGCATTACTTGCATCTCTGGGTGCGCGCCATCAAA
>WLIQ01000020.1 GCA_009726135.1 Actinomycetota bacterium
TGAGACATCATGGATACGATACTTTTCCATTGCCTTGGTGACAATGCTTTCCTTGATTTCTCCTTGATTACAGAGTTGCTGCAATACGGCCACGGCGATTGATTCGGCATCAACCTTGAAGTGTCGACGTAATGCACCGCGGGTATCAGAAAGTCCAAAGCCATCGGTTCCTAATGAGTAGAACGGAGCATCAATCCAAGGAGCGATTTGATCTTGGACTGCACGCATGTAATCACTTACAGCAATAACTGGACCCTTATGTCCATCTAGCTTCTGCGAAATATATGCACGGCGTTTGTCTTTTGGATTTAGCAAGTTATGGCGATCAGTCGCAAGACCATCACGGCGAAGTTCATTCCAAGATGTCACTGACCAAACAGATGCATTCACACCCCAGTCATCTGCAAGAAGTTGTTGCGCTTTAAGTGCCCAATTAACGCCGACACCAGAAGCCAAAATCTGTGCAGATTTTTTACGCGAGTTATTTGCAGGAGAGTAAAGATAAATTCCCTTAAGCAGCCCGGCAACATCTAGATTTTCAGGTTCTACCGGATGCACATAAGGCTCGTTGTAAACCGTGAGGTAGTAATAAACATTTTCACTATTTTCCCCATACATACGACGCAAGCCATCTTTAACAATATGTCCAAGTTCAAATGCAAAAGCCGGATCATATGCAACAACTGCCGGGTTTGTGGAAGCTAGAAGTGGAGAGTGACCATCTTCGTGCTGTAGGCCTTCACCATTGAGTGTTGTACGGCCGGCAGTTGCACCGATAACGAATCCACGAACCAATTGATCCGCTGCAGCCCAGAAAGCATCTCCCGTGCGTTGGAAACCAAACATTGAATAAAAAATGTACATAGGAATCATCGGTTCATCATGTGTTGAATAAGAAGAACCAACTGCAGTAAATGAAGCCACAGATCCTGCTTCATTAATACCTTCGTGCAGGATTACACCCGAAGTAGATTCTTTGTACGACAGCATTAATTCACGGTCTACTGCGGCATATTGCTGGCCATTTGGTGAATAGATTTTGAGCGTTGGAAACAAAGAGTCCATTCCGAAAGTACGGGCCTCATCAGGAATGATTGGGACGATTCGTGAACCAAGACCTGGATCCTTAACTAAATCTTTGAGCATTCGAACAAATGCCATGGTTGTTGCAATTTCCTGGTGACCCGAACCGCGTTTTACAGATTCATAAACTGAATCATCAGGTTGTGTAAGTGGGCGTGAAATTGCGCGGCGGCGTGGAATTGATCCACCCAAAGCAGTGCGACGTTCAGTGAGGTATTGAGCTTCGGGAGAATCCGCAGCAGGCATGAAATAAGGCGGTAAGTACTTATCTAGCTTCTCATCTGGAATGTCTAGGTGCAATGTGTCACGGAACTGCATGATGTCTTCGAGTGACATTTTTTTCATCTGGTGAGTTGAGTTACGACCTTCGAAGCTTGATCCAAGTGTCCAGCCCTTAATTGTTTTAGCTAAAATAACCGTCGGTCGACCATTGTTTTGTGTTGCAGCTGTATAGGCAGCGAATAATTTCTGATAATCATGCCCACCGCGCTTTAAGCCCCAGATTTTTTCGTCGGACCAGTTAGCAACCATTGCTGCAGTGCGAGGATCTCGACCAAAGAAGTTTTCGCGAACATATGCACCAGATTCAGCTTTAAAAGTTTGGTAATCGCCATCTAAAGTTTTATTCATCAAATTAACAAGGGCGCCTTCACGATCTTGCGCCAAAAGTGGATCCCATTCGCGGCCCCAAACAACTTTAATAACGTTCCAGCCCGCGCCACCAAAGATTGATTCAAGTTCTTGAATTATCTTGCCATTTCCACGCACTGGACCATCAAGGCGTTGCAAGTTACAGTTAACAACAAAAGTTAAGTTATCAAGTTTTTCACGTGTTGCTAATCCAATTGCGCCCAATGTATCGACTTCATCTACTTCACCATCTCCAAGAAATGCCCACACTCGTTGATCACTTGTGTCTTTGATTCCACGGTTATGTAAGTAGCGATTAAAACGTGCTTGATAAATAGCGTTGATTGGTCCAATTCCCATTGAAACTGTTGGGAACTGCCAAAAATCTGGCATTAAGCGGGGATGCGGATAAGAAGAAAGTCCACCACCCTCATGTGAAAGTTCTTGGCGGAAACCATCGAGCTGGTGTTCAGTTAAACGTCCTTCAAGAAATGCGCGTGCATACATTCCAGGACTTGCATGGCCTTGGAAAAATATTTGATCTCCTCCACCAGGATGATCTTGTCCGCGGAAGAAGTGATTAAAACCAACTTCATAAAGCGCTGCCGATGATGCGTACGTTGAAATGTGTCCGCCAACGCCTACACCTGGACGTTGTGCACGGTGCACCATCATCGCTGCGTTCCAGCGATTAATTGCTCGGATATTGCGTTCAATATCTTCATCACCTGGGAAAGCTGGTTCATGTTCTGGGGAAATTGTGTTCATGTAGTCAGTTGTACGAAGTGCAGATAGACCGATATTTTTCTCATGAGCACGCTTAAGAAGGCTCAACATTAAATAACGAGCGCGTACTGGACCGGCATTAGCTAGAGCGGCATCAAAGGATGCTTGCCATTCGGCAGTCTCTGAAGGGTCGGTATCAACTAACTGATCGATGATCTGGTCAGGGTCTTCAAAGGTTTCGCGCATGGAGCCTATTCTTGCGTGAACTGACCGGTAAGTCGAAATACAAATCAGATGTCGATTATCACTACCTACCCCTTGTGCAGATGGCTGAGATTGTGTGGAATTAGCCCGTGCCAGCGCGTATGGGGTTCAAGGAGGGTGACCTAATTCTAGAGGTCGGCCGTGCCAGCGACTGTGATGAATCACTTCGTGAGCAAGTATGTGCAATCACGCAATCTCAATTCGTGGACAGCGATTTTCAAGAAGTTGTCGATGGAGTGATTATTTGGTGGCGTGATGGCGATGGTGATTTAGTTGACGAGTTAATGGATGCGCTAACTTATTTATCCGAGACTGGGCCAATCTGGGTTTTAACACCAAAAGTTGGCCGTGATGGACATGTTGAACCAAGTGATATTCAAGATGCCGCACCAACTGCGGGCTTGAGCCAAACGTCATCTTTATCTATTGCACCTGATTGGAGCGCCACTCGTCTAGTGGCACGTAAAGCTGGCAAACGATAGATTTGGCTAATGACATTAACAATTGGCCAAGCCGCTCCAGATTTTGAAGTACTAAATCAACATGGTGAGAAAATTTCACTTTCAACTTTTAAGGGTGAGAAAAATGTTGTGCTTCTTTTCTATCCATTCGCATTTTCAGGAATTTGCACTGGCGAACTCTGCGCACTCCGCGATGATTTAGCTGCATTTCAAAATGATGATGTTCAGCTTTTAGCAATCTCGTGTGATCCCATGTATGCACAGCGCGCATTTGCAGAACAGGAAGGTTATAAGTTCCCAGTGCTTGCAGATTTCTGGCCACATGGCGCAGTAGCAAAGGCTTATGGAGTTTTTGAAGAGTTACGCGGTTGTTCTACACGTGGAACTTTTGTCATCGACAAAGCGGGAATCTTGCGCTGGCAGGTAGTGAATGGCCTCGGTGATGCGCGCAATATCGATGATTACAAGGCTGCAATCACTGCGTTATAGGCGCAGGATTTAGGGTTTTTACAATGGTGAAGTAAGATTCACCAGTACTCAGAACAGCGAGTACGCGGGTGCTTAGCTCAGTGGTAGAGCGTCTCGTTTACACCGAGAATGTCGGGGGTTCGAAACCCTCAGCGCCCACCAGTTGCCAGAAAGGGTTGATTAAAGAAAATGAAAGCCAGCCCAAGTGATCAACGTCAGATTATTGATGTGGCAGCTTTTGACCAGAAAACAACTGCCCTTAACCACACCGCCGCTACTCTGCCAGAGATTGCAGAGCTAGTAGCAGTTACAACTAAATCTCATAACGCCCGTGATTTACGCATCGCCGCACAGACTGAACATAATGATGTTAAACGCGAGCTATTGCGCGCCGAAGGTGATGTTGAGCAGATTGTTACGCGCATTACCCGCGATGAAGCCCGACTATCTGGCGGATCTGCTTCACCAAAAGAGCTTGAGCAGTTACAGCATGAGGTTGGAACACTCAATGCAAGACGTGCAGAGCTTGAAGAAGTAGAGCTTGAAATCATGATGCGTATGGATGAGATCAATGCTCGTATCTCAGATTTACAGGCACAGGAAGCAGAATTAACTGCCCAGATTAACGATCTTGAAATCCGCAAGGAAAATGCGCTCGCCCGCATCAATGGCGAACTTGAAGCTATTGCAAAAGAGCGCACAGAAACCCTTGCCTCGGTTTCTCCTGAATTCACAGCGCTCTATGAAAAAATCCGTGCTTCCAATAATGGAACAGGAGCTGCGGCACTGGTTGCCGGTGCTTGCACTGGGTGCCACTTATCAATTAATACCGTTGAATTAAAGCGAATGGCCGAAATTGCAGAGGATGAAGTTGTGCGGTGCGAAGAGTGTCGATGCATCTTGGTGCGTGGGATTTAAGTAATGGCCCGACACTTTTCTTTAACTGCCGATGGTGGCTCACGTGGCAATCCTGGTCCTTCTGGTTACGGTTCAGTTATTACCGAAAATGGCAAAATCATCGCAGAGCTTTATGACTTTATTGGAATTGCCACAAATAACGTTGCTGAATACTGCGGGTTAATTGCGGGATTAACGGCAATTAATGCATTAGATCCAGCTGCAACAGTTGATGTAAGAATGGATAGCAAGTTAGTAGTCGAGCAGATGTCAGGACGTTGGCAAATCAAGCATGCAGATATGCGAAAACTGGCATCAGATGCCCGCAGTGCTCACACCGCTTCCCTTGTAACATATTCATGGATTCCTCGCGATGAAAACTCACACGCAGATCGCTTAGCAAATAAGGCCTTAGATGAGCAGTCAGGCGGAGGCGAAATAATTTCAGTTCGTCAGAACTATTTAACTGAGCGCCTACTTAATCCAGAACAATCAACAACTATCTTTTTAATTCGCCATGGTGAAACCGTATTAACTCCGATGAAAAAGTTTTCAGGAGATGGTCCACTTAATCCAGAACTTACCGATACCGGATTAGGTCAAGCAGAAAAAGTAGCTGCAGCAATTGCGCAATTAAACCCAGAAGTTCTCATTGCTTCACCACTAAAGCGCACAACTCAGACCGCCGAAGCTATTTCGCGGGCCACAGGCTTGCCTATTAATTTTGAAGATGCCTGGATCGAATGTTCATTTGGAATCTGGGATGGCTTATCAATCGATGAAGTTAAAGAGAGATACCCGGCGGATTATCACGCTTGGGTCTGTTCAACTTCATTTGCACCACCCGAAGGAGAGTCTTACGACAATGTGGCCTTGCGTGTAGATGCCGCGCTTTCTCAAATCGCTGCCGAATATCCAGGCCAACGTGTTGCAGTTGTGACGCACAACGGAACAATTAAGTCAGCGGCAAAAGTTGTTGTTGGTGGGCCATCAGAATCCATTTTTCATATCGATGTTTCACCATGTTCAATCACAACGGTTTCTATCTGGCCAAGTGATGGGCTACGAGCGCTACGTACTCTTAACGAACAATCACACTTACGCTAAACCCACAGAATTAATCCATAGTTTTGCCAACTCGGTATGTCCGAATGCTGTTGGGTGAATTCCATCTTCGGCGATCTGCACCATCGGCGTAGTCGCAGCTAAGTTATTTAAATATGAATCAAAAGGCACAAGAACTGCATTGAACTCTTTGGCCATCGCATGAATAACCTCAATCTTGGGATTTAAATCTTCTCTCCACTCATTCATCTCATCGCGCACCGATAATAGAAATGGCTCACACAGTACAAACTGTGGGTTATAAGTCTGGCGGGTAAGCGTTAAAACACGGTGGTATTGGTCGCGAAAATCCTGCGTACTGGTTGGGTCGTTATCGTCGTATCTGCGCCATGTGTCATTGATTCCAATGGCTATAGAAACAAGTGTTGGCTTATGATCTAAGACATCTACCTGCCACCGTTTTTCTAGATCCACTAATCGGTGACCACTTGTTCCAACGTTAATAATTTCGCCAGCTAACTTGCCAGAACGCGCGATTTCACGGACATAGCCATCACCGTAAGGAGGTTCGATATCGCGTCCGCAATCTGTGACGGAATCACCAATAAAGATATTAACTGCTGACATGATGAGCCTTTCTAACTTTGAAGTTCGGCCATGAGTTCATTAATAGGACCTTCAATCTGATCACCAAAGAGATTCTTGCGATGTGCCTCTAAGCGTTCGCGCAGATCTGCAAGTGCCTGGACATCTGTGGCAGTACCAGTGATGCATCCCTTACTTGTATCAAAACCACATCCCTGCAAAACGCTGCCTAAACCAATTAATACTTCACCACCAATTAAATACTTCTCTAGCCATTTTTCGATTTCGGCAATCATTAAAGGACGACTGAATCCAGCTTTTAGAAGATAAGCATGGTTACTAATAATCTCATTACCAGCAGCAATAAAGATTTCTCCTGCCTCTTTTAGATTTCCTAAGCGCCATTGGGTTACACCATTGCGAAATACCTGACGCAGATCTGGTGCTGGATCTCCACCCACCGCAGTACCCATTGATGTACGCAAGAAAGCACGTAATGCGCTTCGGTCGGTTTCATTGTCAATCAAATGAACAAGTGCGTTTTCCCAAGATAGATCAGGGTTATATGCCGCTGTATTCCACAGGTAATCACCAATTGTGTATAGGGGGATTTGAGACATTTCAAATTGCAACATTGGATTTGAAACTAAGCCAGCTGAGTATTTCTGCAAACCTACTTCGCGTCCACGAACTGGCCCAATGTAAAGATTCTTCTGAAGTCCACCATCATTGACCGGGAAGTTGTCCCAGTACAGAGCTTGGCGAAGCGCTGTGCGCTCAAAGATAACGGCATCAGCGATATCTAGATATTCAGAGATGATCGAACGGCCCGTCCACATCATGTTCACACGTGGATGTAGATCGCGCCCAAGCTCTTGAATGTATGGCTCATTACCGCGCCCTGAATAATGCATTGGGCACATAGTCAACATAACTGTTGGATCTAACGCCACTAATCTTCTCCACACGCGATTAGTGAAATCTGCGTGAGCTGCCGCAGTAGAAACATAAGCAGTGATATCTTCTTCATGAGAGAGCTCCCACGCGATGTCATCCCATAACAATCCAAAATGACGTGCACCTAAATCAAATAACTGCTTGTATCGATTAACAACGGCATCTACATCTTTTTCATCTGAGTACTTAACCGATAATCCAGGAGATGCACAGACAACTACGTCCACGGCATTCTTGCGACCATGTTCGATTAACTCCTTGGTATTAGTCAGGAACACTGAATCAAATGGTGCACGCCAGTTAAATCGCTGCCAAGGAATATCTTTAGGTGCAAGGAAAAATGTATTCATGTTGTAATCGCCGAAGTACTGCAATCCACGTAAACGCTGTTCGTGGGTCCATGGTTTGCCGTAGAAACCTTCAACTACTCCACGAATAGCAAAATCAGGTGCTTCATTAACTTCAAGAGTGCTTTCTGATGTAGCGCTCCAACTAGCTAAACGATTGAGTGCATAGCGAAGACTATGGTCGAGAGCTAAGCCAATTGTGGCTGTGATAGTTGATCCCGAGCGTGATGCCTTAATCGTGAAGCCTTCCAACTGTGTTGGCCGCGCTGCAACAACAGAGATTTCATAATCACCCTTAACGGTGTGTGTTGAAAAGAATGCATCGGCAATTTCTTGCTGCAATGGGTTACGAAGATCAAGCTTCATTAGATTTCAACTTTCTTTGCCGCCGACGTTAGGTTAGTAATGAAATCTTGTGAGACCGATCCAAAGTATCGGTGCGCAGCGTGCATTACCGCGCCAAAGACAGGAGATACATCAAGTACTTGCATATGCATATTTGGCAAAGTAGCTTTAATCCACTTTTCAAATACCTCATCAAAAACCCTATTGGCCGCGGTATGCAGACCACCGGCACGGATTAGTTCGATGGTTGAACCTTCAAAATTGAGCTGCTGTACGACACCTTGAATATCGTTGGCATGTTGTTGAGCAACCTTTGTTACAACTTCTATCGCACCAGCATCACCTTGATCTGCCAGGGAAAAAATTAGGGGAGCCAAGGTTTCATCAAGGCTAACGCGCCCCCGAGCTACTGCTGTGAAAAATTCAACGGGATCATCAAAACCAACGGCTGCAGGAAGTTCTTTGTACAGCGCGGTTTTTTCCTTTGTCCCGTGATGAGCTCTGGCGATTAAATCTAGTGCAGTGTCTACGAGTTGACCTGCACCGCCTCCTTCGCCAAGCTCCATACCCATTGTCTGCACACTGCCAGATGTACTACGCCCAGCTGATTTTCCGCCAGTACCGGCGATAGATACACAACCAATGCCAGACGGAATTCCGGCAAAGAGTGCGGCAAAGGAGTCGTTAATCAACTGGCATTTTCCATCTAGAGCCAAGGCGCTGATAACGGGTGCCAATAGTTTCTTATCCTCTTCCCAATCAACGCCAGCTAAAGCGCAGGTTGAATCAACGATATCGCTACGCGAAACTGATGCTTCGGCACACACTGCATCGATGATCTCATCTAAACTTTTTTGAACAGCAGCAACACCAATGCGTTCCCAGTTAGCTCCACCATTTGCAGCAGTTGCAAGGATATTTCCTTCAAGATCAACTAAACATGCGTGGGTCTTTGTACCGCCGCCATCGATACCTAAAATGACTTTACTCATTAAAGAGTCCAATCATTCCTGTATTTTCCTTTTTCAAATCGCTCCACAGCTCGCGGGCATCTGAGATATCTGGCCCGATTGGATTTGTAATCAATGCACGAAGCGCGCTGTCTTCACTTCCAGTCACAGCCGCGTTAATCGTTAGTAGTTCAAAATCTTTAACACTTCGTACCAATGAATCTATATCGCCACGCATTTCACCAGTTTTAATAGATTGCGCACCCTTGGCAGTAATAATCGCTGGAATCTCCATGACTGCATCATCTGGAAAGCCTGGTACTGCGCCATCATTGAGCGTATTAACGATATGCATAGTGCCGGCATCGGTATGGATATCTGCCATCAATTCAGCTGCTGAATCAGAGTAATAAGCCCCACCGCGCTGCATGAGCTCTTCTGGTTTAGTTACAAGAGCCTCATCCTTGAATTTTTCAATGAGTACTTCTTCAATTTTCATTACTTCGCTGGCGCGAGTTGGATGTTCAGATTGATAATCAACCCACTGTTTTTCCGAATAGTAGTAAGACAAGTAATAGTTAGGGATAGCCTGCAGCAAATCGATGGAGCTCTGTGTCCATGCTGGTGAGTCTCCTGACTTGCCTTTTTCAATAGTTAAACCGCGAAAAGCCTTGATTGCATCAACGCTTCGGTCAATGCCATTTACTTGTACGCCACGAATCCACGATAAGTGATTGAGCCCTACGTAATCAAAGTTAACATCCGTTGCAGCAACTCCCATCGCTTCTGCAACTTCAATACGCGTATTCCAGGGGACATTGCACAACCCAATAGTTGTTAACTCTGGCACTTCTTGTATGAGTGCCTGTGTAATTAAACCTGCAGGATTAGTGAAGTTAAGAAGCTTTGCATTCGGTGCTTCTTGAACGATTGTGTGAGCTACATTGAGCGCTACAGGAATCGTGCGCAATGCTTTCGCAAAGCCTCCAACACCGACAGTTTCTTGACCAACAAGGTGATACTTACGACCCAATAACTCATCACGGTGGCGAGCGGCTTGTGTGCCAACACGGAACTGACTAACAACAAATGAGGCACCTCGAACGCCAGCGGCTAAGTCAGTTCCATATTCGATCTCAATATCTACGCCAGCGGCGATGATCATACGTTTAGCAAATGCGGCGATGATCGTTAATTTAGTTTCTTCGATATCAACTAAATGAATTACCGTGATTGGTAAACGGTTATGTCGCTTAATTATCCCGTCGATAAGTTCAGGTGTGTAAGTAGAGCCTCCACCGATGACCGCTAACTTCATCTACATCGACCCAGCTAGGCCTCGTACGGTCCCTGCTGGTTTGTGGATGTCGTGGAAGACCCGATCGCACGCTTGTTGCGTAGCGATATTGAGTGCACCAACGAGAATTCCAGTATCGCCAAGAGTTGATACTTCAATCCGTGGGGGAAAGGGCACGATCTCTGAAACTAACTTCTTAATGGGGTCGATGAAAAACGATGCCTGGCGGCCGATTCCACCAGATAACACTACGAGTTCGACATCGGTGACGGCAGAGATCGCAGCAACGTAGAGAGCAATTCGTTCAGCTTCTAGGGCAACAACTGCCTTTGCAAGTTCATCACCTGATTTAGCCGCATCTAAAATATCAACGGTTGAATAAGGTTCAGTCAGAACTGTTTTCTTGAAATCTTTTGATAAACCGCGAGTAATTTCAGCGATGCGATCACCAGATGGATTTGTTGCACTGCGATGCGCATCGCGTGGATCTCCGAAAGGAACATAGAAAATTTCACCGGCGGCGCCGCGATGCCCACGGTGTAGTTGGCCATTAAGGACTAAACCAGAGCCAAGTCCAGAGCCAACTGAAAGCACGGCGAAGTTATCGATTCCTTGGCCATGACCAGCAGATTGTTCGGCGGCAGTTACTAAATTAATATCGTTTTCAAGCGTAGGTCGAATTCCAAACTCTCTTTCGACATGAGCGGCTAGATTTACACCATCGAGTGAGTTAATTGTTCCAGCGATTGAAACAACTCCCGTTGAATGATCGATAACACCAGGCGTACCAACAACTATTGCTGCCACGTCCTTCATTGAATATCCAGAGTCTTTGAGGACTGATTCAACTGCCTTATGCATTACCTTGGTTAAATCTTTAAGCGATAAAGAAGTTACTGGTACTGAAATCTGTGAACGCATCTGTTGGTTGAGATCACCGACAGCAGCACGAATAAAGCGTGAGCCAATATCGATTCCAAGAGATACTTTTACATCGCTGATTGCTTCGTAGACCGAACGGGCTCGCTTTGAATCTTCTTCACCAGGTGAATACTCTTGAATTAATCCGCTGTCGCTAAGCGAACGTAAAATATCTGCCGTTGTTGGCTTTGATAAACCGATATGGCGTGCGATTTCGGCGGCATGTAACGCCCCATTTGCCCGCAACGTATCCAGCACGCTTCTTTCGTTGAGCTCGCGGATCAGGGAAGGCACAGCAGGGGTGGCGTGCATTTAGCCTTTAACTCCAGTCAGGGTTACGCCTTCGATGAAGACTTTTTGCGAGAAGAAGAAAATAAGAATTACAGGGGCCATGAACAGAGCCGATGCAGTCATCATCATATTCTTATCGACGTGGTGAATTCCCTGGAAAGCATTGAGGCCGATTCCTAAGGTCCATAGATCTTCATTTTCAACGATATAGAGAAGCGGACCGAAGAAGTCGTTCCATGAACCAAGGAATGCAAAGAGAGCAATCGCTGAAATAGCAGGTTTTGCAAGTGGAACGATAATTCTCATCATTAACTTAAATTCGCTACATCCATCGATTCGTGCAGCATCTGAGATCTCATCGGGGATAGAGGTAAAAAACTGACGAAGTAGGAAAATCGAGAAAGCACTTGCAAAAAATGATGGAACGATGAGAGGAAGGAAAGATGGAATCCAATGCAGTCTAGAGAAGATGATGTACACGGGAATCATCGTTACTTGGCCTGGCAACATCATTGTTGAGAGCAGGATAATAAAAGTCGTATGGCGCCCTTTCCATTGCAAACGTGAGAGCACGTAAGCAGGAGGGACGCTAGAAACTACAGTTCCAATAGTTCCCATGAGTGAAACAAAAAGAGTATTAAGCGTCCATTTTAAAAATGGAACGGCCGTGAATACCTCAACGTAGTTGTGCCACACAAATGGATGTGGCCACAAAGAGCGAGTTTCGGCCTGACCTTTGCTCATCAGCGAGAGCACTATGACTAAATACAGCGGCATAATAAATATTGCTGAGAGCGCGATTAGCAGTGAGTGATTTCCCACCATGTGCAAGAAGTTGTTCCACTTCTTACTACGCCGAGCCTTGGCAGATTGAATCTCTAATTCTTCACGAGCTTGCATTGTAAATGTGCTCATTTGAATAGTGATCCATTCGGATAGTGAACCCAACGCTTCTGGGTCTTTAAGATGACTAGGGTGCACAGCAATGTGATTACAAGCAGCACCCACGCAAGGGCTGAGGCATAACCCATTTCATAGGCACGAAATGCACTGAAATAGATATGGGTGGCGTAGAAATACATGGAGTGCGAATAGTCATTGACCTGGCCAGAGGCGACATATGCCTGTGTGAAGTATTGGAAGCTGCCAATCACCCCTGTAACAGTTGAGAAAAAGATTACCGGCGTCATTAAAGGCAAAGTGATGTACCGGAATGATTGCCATCCACTAGCACCTTCTAGAGATGCTGCTTCATAAAGTGAAGTTGGAACATCCAATAGTCCGGCCAGGAAAATAATCATGGTGTCGCCGATGCCCCATAGACCCAACAGAATCAAACCCCACTTAGACCATTTTGGATCTAAGAACCAAAATGGCGGTTCCTTGATTCCGATCGCTTCGAGCATGCGGTTGATTGGACCATATGCGGGATTGAAGATGTAGGTAAATGCCATCGTTGCAGCAACAGCTGGAACCATTGAGGGAAGGAAGAAAATTGTGCGATAGATATTGCGTCCGCGCTTTGGTTTGGTTAAAACCCAAGCGGTAAACATCGCAAAAGCGATACGTAGGGGAATGCTGATGACCGAGATCCAGACCGTGTTTTTTAACGCTTGCCAGAAATCTGAGTCCTCAAAAAACATACGATGAAAGTTCTCTAGGCCAATCCATTTCGGTGATTCAATTAAATTGAACTTAGTAAATGATTGGTAGAAACTTGAAATCATCGGATAAGCCGTGAAAAAGACCATTCCAAATAGCCAGGGTGACATACACAAGAAAATAAATAACCACGGGGTCTTTAGTTTTCTGCGTGGAGGAGCAAGCTCCCCCTTCTTCTTGAAGGGGGAGCTTGCAACTACCCTCGCTTGTGACATGGAGTTTTTAGTTAGCTATTTCTTGCAATGATCTGATTGACCTTTTCAGCCAAATCACTCAGTGCGGTCTTGATGTTTGATGTATCGCCAGCCTGCCATGAAGCCATCAAGTTCTGGAGCATTGATTCCTCTAGGTGCTCTCCAGTGTTTTTAACGGTGTGATAGGCAGACTTTGGATTATTCATAACATCATAAACAGGCTGATACCAAGCAGGTTGGTTATCTGGACGTGCAGCCTTGGAAAGAAGTGATGATGGTGAACCATTTGCAGCATCCCAAGCAGCGGCCATCTTTGTATCGGTTGCAAGTGCCTTCATGACAATCCATGCATCCTTTACATTCTTTGAGCCCTTTGAGATTCCCATCTGACCTTGGCCAACTACGCCAGAGCCATATGCGGCCAAGTTATCTGGAGATACAGGGAATCCTGCAATTCCAAAGTTGACCTTTGATGTGCACTTGTCTGCAAGAGCCCAGTCATCACCTGTGCAATACATAGGTGCCATCCAGTTTGCATCCCACTTCATAGCAACGCGACCTGTCATAAAGTCATGGTCTGTTCCCCATTCACCGCCACGAGCAGCAACAAACTTTGTAAGTAGCTTTGAGCCCTTATCAAAGTTTCCGCCGCCAAATACCTTGGCGATGAAATCTTTCTGCCAGTTAAATGCTTTAGCCCACTTTGCATCAGATGCAAATGCAGCACTTCGATCTCCTGCGTACCACTTGGCTCCAAACATTTGACCAAGCCACATTGAATCCATATCGAATCCGTAGTAGCCAGCCCAAGGAACAAAGCCAGCAGTTTTGATACTGCCATCTGAGTTAAAAGTTGTTAGCTTCTGTGAGTAAGCAAGAAGTTCAGCCGTTGTCTTAGGTGGCGCTGTGTAACCAGCCTTAGCTAGAACATCTTTATTCCAAAAGAATGCAAAGATTTCAGAGTAAAGAGGCAATGCACATCGATTGTTATTTGAGATTGATGATGCAACAGATGCAGCATTGAAAGTAGATTTCATATCGATGCCGTTTTTGCCAGCAATCAATGTATTGAGTTTTTGCCAAGCACCGGTTCCGCAGAACCAGCCAAGGTTTCCATTTCCATTTGAAACAGAGATATCAGGACCATTGCCCGCGTTAATTGCTGCAAGGGATTTAGCCATGTCGATATTTCCGACTGACTTAACTGTCAGACCTGGATTGGCAGCCTCAACTCGCTTAATAGCTGCATCCCACATTGCTAGATTTCCGCCTTGATAAGGCGACCAAACTGTCACTACACGTGGCGCAGCTTGCGCTGCTTCGGTTGCCGCGATCATGCTGGCCGCTACTAGAGCAGTTGCTGCCAATGATGCGAACAAGCGTTTCTTCATCATCTTTTCTCCTGTCACTTACTTGGGTAAGTCCACAAATAGCCCACGCCGTTGTGTTAGGAAACCTACCGCTTTGTGTTAGGTTACCTTACAGATTAATCCGAGCAGGTCAAGGGGTTATGCGGGGGAATTATGAAAAAGCCTGTCGTGGCGGTTATAGCCGTTAGCACAATCGCCCTTTTCACCATTCTTATTGCATTCACCCATGGAGATAAAGCCAGCTTGTCGGGCACCCTCATTTACCACCGTTATACCGATTACCAATCCTGGGATGCAACGATGTGGAGTATCGATTTAGCTACGGGCAATCAGATGCAAGTCAACAAAGATTGGCGCACGATGGTTTCACCCATCAACGCCCACTTTTCTGCAGATGGACAGACCATCACATTTATGGGCTCATCTGCCGGCCTTGATGAAAACGAATGGGATGTCTTTACCGCTCATTGGAATGGCAAGCTCTGGGAAGAGCCGATCAATTTAACGGGACCAAATGGCGCTCGCGATGAGGATCCAAAATTTTCACCTATTGATACAACTATCATCTATAAAGAAGATGGCGTGCTCGTAACAATGAATATCGATGGCAGCGATAAAACCTACCTAACTAGGGGCGAAGCAGAGTCATCGATGCCCTATTTCGCAGCTAATGGCGAAGACATACTTTTTGAGCGCCAAGGCGATATTTACCTGTTGAAGAAAGGCAAAGAGATAAAGATGTATGCCGGCGAAGGCCAATCTTCGTACTATCCAATTGGCCTAGATCAAGAAACTTTTCTCTATACGCGCGTTCAAAACACTCGCCATGATGCGATTATGAAGGGAAACTACGACGGTTCGCCTTCAACTAGTTACTTCTTTAATTCACCTGATTGGGATACATCTGATTCATACCCGTATCAAGATGGTTCACAATATATTTTTTATGTCACAGGTGATTACTTAATCCCGCACGGCGGATATAACTTAGCTTTAGGCGATCTTAAAACGCAGACCCGCTGGGATATTGATAAGTGGTTTACGGGCCGAATTGGTGGTGACATCAATACTGAGTTTGCCGAATTAGGACCAGCCTGGACGGCAGCTACTTTCAATTATTAGCAGGCGCCTCTGGTACCCTAGGTACATGCACATTCTGTCAGTCAATCTCACAGGCGTCGTACATGAAGGCGAATGGACAGGTAGTGAAGGCAAAACGGGGATTGATAAACGCAGCGCAGAAGGTCCGGTGCGCTTTGCCAATCAAGAAGTAATTGGTGATGTAGTTGTTGACCGAAATCATCATGGGGGATATGACCAAGCGGTTTATGCATATGCACGTGAAGATGCCGACTGGTGGGAAAAGGAAATCGGCCAACCGATATCAAATGGACGATTTGGTGAAAACTTAACTACTGCTGGAATTGATGTGAATCAAGCTTTGGTGGGAGAGCGTTGGGAAATTGGAACAACTATTCTTGAAGTTTCTCAACCCCGAATCCCTTGCCGTGTATTTGCTGGCTTTTGGCAGCGACCAACTTTAATTAAAGATTTTATGGCCGCAGGTAAACCCGGTACTTATCTTCGAATCATTCAAGAAGGTGAAATTAGTGCAGGAGATTCAATTAAATTAATTTCAAAGCCCAACCATAAAATTAGTATCGCCGATCTCTATGCCGCAAAAAATGGAGAACGTTCAAAAATCGAAGAAATTGCTGCAGTCAAAGAACTATCAACTAAGTATCAAGAATGGGCACAAAGCCTACGTAATTAGCCTCTTTGCAGGTTTGCTTTGCCCCGATAGTGTTCACCCATGACAACTTCTTCTCGCATTTTGCATGCGGCAACTGGTTCACAATTAACGGCTAAAGGTTGGGGACAAGAAGCAGCGATTCGAATGCTGCACAATAACTTGGACCCAGCAGTGGCTGAACATCCCGAAAACCTTGTTGTCTATGGCGGCACAGGCAAAGCGGCACGCAACTGGCCGTCCTTTGATGCGATTGTAAAGAGCCTTACAAATTTAAATGATGATGAAACTCTTCTTGTTCAATCTGGAAAACCTGTCGGTGTCTTTCAAACTCATGAGTGGGCACCCCGTGTATTAATCGCAAACTCTAACCTTGTGGGGGATTGGGCTAATTGGCCAGAGTTTCGCAGACTAGAACAACTTGGCTTAACGATGTATGGACAGATGACAGCAGGGTCTTGGATTTACATTGGCACTCAAGGAATTTTGCAGGGTACGTATGAAACTTTTGCAGCCGTTGCACAAAAGCGCTTTAATGGAACTTTGCAAGGAACGCTCACACTTACTGGTGGCTGTGGCGGCATGGGCGGAGCTCAACCTCTGGCGGTAACGATGAACGGTGGAGTTTGTTTAGTTATCGATATTGATAAGACGCGATTAGAAAAGCGAATTGCGACTAGATACCTCGATGAAATCGCAGAAAACGTAGATGATGCGATTGAAAGAGTACTAAAAGCTAAAAATGCCCGCGTTCCACTTTCAGTTGGCTTAGAGGGAAATGCTGCAGAGCTCTTCCCATTACTTCTTTCGATGGACGTTCCAATTGATATCGTTACCGATCAAACTTCAGCACATGATCCTTTTTCATATGTCCCAGTTGGTGTTGATGTTCATGATGCTGCACGCATGGCAAAAGATGACCCAGCAGATTTCACCAAGCGCTCTCAAGCATCAATGGCAAAGCATGTTGAAGCAATGGTTGGCTTTATGGATAAAGGCGCAGAAGTATTTGACTATGGTAATTCAATCCGTGATGAAGCCCGCCAAGGTGGTTTTACTCGAGCCTTTGCGTTCCCAGGCTTTGTTCCAGCTTATATTCGCCCGCTTTTCTGCGAAGGCAAGGGCCCATTTCGCTGGGTAGCGCTATCTGGAGATCCAAAGGATATTTATCGTACTGATAAAGCAGTTCTTGATTTGTTCCCAGAAAATGAAGGTCTGCATCGCTGGATCACAATGGCGCAAGAAAAAGTTGCTTTCCAAGGTTTGCCAGCACGCATTTGTTGGTTGGGTTATGGCGAACGCGATAAAGCCGGCCTTGCATTTAATGATTTAGTTGCACGCGGTGAAGTATCTGCCCCCATTGTTATTGGCCGAGATCACTTGGATTGTGGCTCAGTTGCATCTCCATACCGTGAAACTGAAGCGATGATTGATGGTTCCGATGCAATTGCGGACTGGCCATTACTAAATGCCATGGTCAACATTTCTTCTGGCGCATCATGGGTTTCAATACATCATGGTGGTGGCGTTGGTATGGGTCGTTCAATGCATGCGGGTCAAGTATCAGTTGCCGATGGAACAAAGCTTGCAGCACAAAAATTGGAACGAGTATTAACAAATGATCCAGGTATGGGAGTTATTCGTCATGCCGATGCCGGATATGAGTTGGCGATTGATACCGCTAAACATCGCCATGTGCATGTTCCGATGCTGGACACTGAATGACAAGCACGCTTGTTCATAACATTGGTCAATTAGTAACTAATGACCCGGCACATGATGGAACTAAGTTAGGCGTAATCGATAACGCAGCATTACTAATTGAAGATGGTGTGGTTGCTTGGGCTGGCCCAGATGCGGATGCGCCAACACATCACATCAAGCGCCGCTTGGATGCCAAGGGCCGCGCAGTTATACCCGGATTTGTAGATAGCCACACACACATGATGTTTGCTGGAGATCGCAGCAAGGAGTTTCGAGCACGCATGTTGGGGGAGAGTTATACAGCTGGCGGTATTGCACATACTGTCGAACAAACTCGTGGTGCGAGTGATGAACTACTGCGCTCGAACGCTCAATCCCTATTAAATGAGGCTTATTCAAGCGGCACAACAACAATCGAAATCAAATCTGGTTATGGGTTAACCGTTAACGATGAGCGCCGATCCCTTGAAATTGCACAGACTTTGACGGATGAAACTACATTTCTTGGCGCGCATGTTGTTCCCGTTGAATACAAAAAGAATCCTAAGGATTACGTAGATTTAGTAACTGGCCCGATGTTAGATGCCGTCTTACCTTTTACTAAATGGATCGATGTTTTTTGCGATAAAGGAGCGTTCTCGGTAGATGATGCCCGCACAATTTTAAAAGCTGGAATGGCCAAAGGTTTACTTCCACGCCTTCATGCCAATCAACTACAAGAAGGCCAAGGTGTTCGCTTAGGCGTTGAACTTGATGCAGCCTCAGTTGATCATGTTTCACATGTGAGCGAGAAAGATATTGAAGCACTCTCGACATCTAACACCGTTGCAACGTTGCTGCCAGGTGCCGAATTTTCAACTCGCTCTGCTTATCCTGATGTACGCCCGTTACTTGAAGCAAGTATTACGGTGGCCCTTGCATCTGATTGCAATCCAGGAAGCTCATACACAACTAACATGCCATTTATTATTGCGGTTGCCGTGCGTGAAATGCATTTTTCTCCAGAACAAGCCTTATGGTCGGCAACAATGGGCGGGGCCAAAGCGCTGCGCCGCGATGACATCGGACATCTCTTCGAAGGTGCTCGCGCAAATTTTTCAATACTTAAAGCCGATTCATACATTCACTTGGCATATCGCCCGGGTGTTCAACTAGTAGAACAGGTATGGTGCGATGGCCTCCAAATCAAATAAGACCGTAACGCTCTCAACATCTGGCACAACATTTGCCGATGTCATAGATGTTGCACGACATGGCGCATTAGTTGAACTCTCACCTGCATCCATTGATGCGATGAATGCTTCAAGAAAATACATTGAAGGTTATGCCGCCGGAGGAATCCCTGTTTACGGTGTATCTACTGGCTTTGGCGCCCTTGCTAATCGTCATATTGATGTTGCAGATCGTGCGCAGTTACAGAAATCCTTGATTCGATCACACGCTGCAGGTGTTGGTCCTGCAATTGAGCGCGAAGTTGTACGGGCGCTGATGTTTTTGCGCCTTCGCACTATGGCATCTGGTCGTACTGGTGTCCGCGTTGCTTTAGCGCAGTCTTATGTGGATTTTTTGAATCAGGGCATTACTCCAGTTGTTCCAGAGTTTGGTTCATTGGGATGTAGCGGAGATTTAGCACCATTGTCACATTGCGCACTTGCATTAATGGGTGAAGGCCGCGTACACGATGCTAATGGCGTTGAAATGGAAACTATGCAGGCTTTAAATGCAGCGGGTATTAAACCAATTGAATTAGAAGCAAAAGAGGGTCTTGCACTAATAAATGGCACCGATGGAATGCTGGGTATGTTGATCATGGCATGTGCCGATCTTGAACAGCTTTGCATGGTCGCCGATATAACAACGGCAATGAGTATTGAAGGTTTGCTTGGCACTGACCGTGTTTTTGCCCCTGATTTGCACGGACCGCTTCGCCCGCAAGTTGGCCAGGCAGTAAGTGCTGCAAACATCTTTGCACTATTAAAAGGTTCAGGAATCGTTGCATCTCACCGCGAAAATGATTCACGCGTGCAAGATGCATATTCGTTGCGCTGTGCTCCTCAAGTTGCAGGCGCAGTCCGCGACACGATTTCTTATGCTTCAACGATTGCTGCGCGTGAACTAGCAAGTTCTATCGATAACCCAGTTGTATTACCTGATGGCCGTGTTGAATCAAATGGAAATTTTCATGGTGCACCAGTTGGTTATGTTTTAGATTTCCTTGCTATTGCTGCAACAGATTTAGGGTCAATGTCAGAGCGCCGTACCGATCGCGCCCTAGACCAACACAGATCTGCTGGTCTGCCACCATTTTTAGCCCATGACCCAGGTGTTGATTCAGGTTTGATGATTGCTCAATACACACAAGCTGGATTAGTAAGTGAAAACAAACGCCTTTCAACTCCGGCAAGTGTGGATTCAATTCCATCATCTGCCATGCAAGAAGATCATGTTTCTATGGGCTGGTCTGCAGCACGCAAATTGCGCAAAGTTGTAGATAACTTGGCGCGCATCTTGGCTATTGAATTAGTAACTGCTGCCAGGGCAATTGAATTTCGTAGCGGCTTAGCACCTGCACCTGCAACTGGCCGCGTAGTAAAAGAACTGCGTACCGTAGTTGGGGGAGTCGGACCAGATCGTTTTCTTTCACCTGAACTTGAGGCCGCAACTGCGTTAGTTAATTCAGGCGCAGTTGTTGCAGCAGCCAAAGAAGTTGTTAAAGAACTTATCTAGAAGCAAGGCCCGCAGCAGCTTCAAGAACAAGTAAGGCTGCTAACCGCACAGTACATTGATCTGGAGTATCAAGGGATGCATCGATTTCAGTAATATCAATTGCACGTACCCGCTTATCAGCAGCAACTAAAAATGAACCTTGTCGCAATTCATCAGCAGATATTCCACCTGGCATCGCTGCAGGACAGGCAGGAACAACACTGCGATCACAAACATCAACATCAAGGTCAACGTAGATTTCGCGGCCGCCCGCACCTGCAATTTCTAGCGCTTGCTTAACAACATCTGCCATTGAACGCGTGCGAAGTTCGGCACGTGAAATAACAGTAACTCCATTTTCTTTTGCCCGCGCACTGTATTCGGCGCTATTGGCAAAGTCAGCAATACCAATTTGCACAATATTTTTTCCGGGTAGACCTGCTTGAATCAACTGCCAAACGGGTGATCCATTCGAATTTCCGTCACGCAAATCGTGGTGCGCATCGAAAGTAATAAGCCCAACGTTAGATAAATCTGCCCACAAACCCGAAGCCACAGAGTATGTAATTGAATTATCTCCACCAACTGCAACAAGTAACTTATGGTTATTTAACGCATCTTTTACAGCGGCTTGCACTCGCGCATTACCTTCAACCCCATCTGGAGAATTCACATCACCCAAATCAGTGTAAGTAAGCCCTGCAATATCTATTGCTGCAGAGGTTGAAAACGTTGAGTATCGAGTTAAAGCATCACGCACAGCGCCAGGAGTTTGATGGGCATTAGTTGGAGATATTGATGATTGGTGCGCCGGGATTCCAATGAGTGCAAAATCTGCCGACGGGTTAGATACAGAAAAAACAGTATGTGCACGCTTCCATTGAGGGTCATTAGGCAACGTAGAGCTTGTCATTGGCCAATCGTAGGCCCTTATCCTTCGACTACAATTATGCGTAAGAAGAGTCGCCCGGATCACCGCGTTACGAAAGTACCGAGGAAAGTCCGGACTCCAAAGAGCAAAGTGGTGGGTAACGCCCACCCGGAGCAATCCGCGGGATTAGTGCAACAGAAAGCAAACCGCCAA
>WLIQ01000021.1 GCA_009726135.1 Actinomycetota bacterium
AGGCAGCAGCAAAGAAGGCTGCTCCAAAGCGTCGTAAGAAGGCAGCAGCTAAGAAGGCTGCTCCAAAGCGTCGCAAGAAGAAGGCAGCAGCTGCTACAGCTGCTCCAAAGAAGCGCCGTCGCAAGAAGGCAGCTGCTAAGTAATTAGCAATTAAAAAAACCCGCCACTTTATGTGGCGGGTTTTTTTATGCAGTTTTTTTTCATCACTTTCTTATTCTTCAATTACCTCTTTACGAAGTGAATCTTCTATGCGCAAAAAGATAGCTGAAATAATCTCTTGATCCACCTTTGATAAATGATCAACAAATCTAGCTCGCACACTTTCGACATGATCCGGGGCGGCGGCAACTATTGCCTTCCATCCCTTGGGAGTCATCACGGCAAAGTAACCTCGCTTATCTGATGGGCAGGCTTCTCGCTTTACCCAGCCTGCTTTTTCCATGACCTTCATGCGGTGGGACAAACGCGAGCGCGATAACAATGCAATCTCGGCAAGTTCGCTCATTCGCATTTTGCGCTCTGGAGCATCACTTAACTGCGCCAAAATTTCATAGTCAGCCATCGACAAATCATGGCCCTCTAAATCACTATCGAGAGCCTCAAGTAAGCGCCGGCTTGCAATGATGTAGCGGCGCCAGGCCTTCATTTCGGCCGCATTGAGCCATCGAGGTGCGGTAGCGTTTTGGCTTGTCATACGGATAAGTCTACGCTAACGGTTGAAGATTCAACTACTTTTATTTGTGAAAGGTAAAGCCATTGAGTACTGGTTTCTCCTTTGATATCAAAGCTAGCCAAGAAGGTTCACTGGCTCGAGTTGGAACTATCACTACTCCCCATGGTCAAATCCAAACACCTGCATTTATTCCAGTAGGCACTAAGGCAACCGTTAAATCTGTTCTGCCTGAAGCCATGGCAGATCTTGGGGCGCAAGCGTTATTAGCAAATGCCTACCATCTGTACTTGCAGCCAGGCTCTGATGTTTTAGATGAGGCTGGTGGCCTTGGTCAATTTATGAACTGGCCCGGACCAACAATTACTGACTCTGGTGGCTTTCAAGTTTTATCCCTTGGTGTTGGCTTTAAAAAAGTATTAGCGATGGATGCCCAAACTTTTCGCCGCGATGATGTCATCGCTGGCAACAAAGAACGCCTTGCCCATGTAGATGATGAAGGCGTAACTTTTAAATCCCACCTTGATGGTTCAATGCACCGCTTCACCCCCGAAATTTCAATGAAGGTCCAACATGAAATTGGCGCCGACATTATGTTTGCCTTTGATGAGTGCACTACCTTGCACAACACTCGTCCATATCAAGAGTTAGCCATGGATCGCACATTAGCTTGGGCGGTGCGATGCCTCGATGAACATAAGCGCCTTACCGAAGAACGAACTACCAAGCCCTACCAAGCTCTTTTCGGAGTAATCCAAGGAGCTCAATATGAAGACCTTCGAAAGAAAGCTGCCGGTGATTTAGGTGGCCTTGAATCATCGGGCCAATCCTTTGATGGCTTTGGAATTGGCGGGGCGCTAGATAAGGCATCTCTGGGCACAATCGTTTCTTGGGTCAATCAGGTGCTGCCTGAAAATAAACCCAAGCATTTGTTGGGCATAGGAGCCCCAGAAGATCTCTTTGTTGGGGTTGAAAATGGAATCGATACCTTTGATTGCGTTTTAGCATCCCGAATTGCACGAACAAGTGCGGTGTACACGATGGAAGGGCGTTTTAACCTGTCTAATAGCGGTTATAAGCGCGATTTCACGGCCATTGACGATGAATGTGACTGTTACACGTGTACGCACTACACACGGGCTTATATGCACCATGTATTCCGCAGTAAAGAAATCATCGCAGCAACGCTAGCCACGATTCATAATGAGCGATTTATTGTGCGCTTAGTTGATCAGATGCGTCAGGCATTGCTAGATGGAAACTTTAACGAAATGAAAGCTGATTTCATGGGTCGATACAAACATCGCAGCGGACAAGCTCGCGACTAAGGCGTCTTATCTGCAGCCTTGCCTACCGTTGTCCATCCCCCAGGAACCATCTCTAGCGCCTCTTCTGGACCCCATGCTCCATCAAAATATGGATGCAGTTTTGCAGGGTTCTTTAAAATGTCATCGAGAATCTGCCATGAAGCAAGCACCGCATCGATGCGAGTAAAGCGGAAGTGATCGCCAATAATTGCGGCATCGAGTAAACGCTCATAGGCCTCTTTGCGTTGGCCAAGAGCTGCAGCAAATTCAACGGTCAAGTCAACGGTATTAGTTACCAAATCAGAGCCTGGTGCTTTTGCTTGAAGTGATAGATCTACGCCATCGTGGCGGCCCATTCGAAAGCGCACGATATTTGGTTCAGGGGCAGGTGCACCTTTAACCGTAAAGAGTTGGCGGGGTGGCTGCTTAAATTCAACAACGGCTTCCATTGTTGTCTCGGCCATTTTTTTACCAGTACGCAGATAAATTGGCACACCAGCCCAGCGCCAGTTATCAATAAATAATCGCATTGCTACAAATGTTTCAGTTTGAGAATGTTCAGCTACGCCAGCTTCATCCAGGTAACCCACGTATTGGCCGCGAACTACGTTTTCAGGGGCTACATCGCGCATCGCTGATAAGACTTTTATCTTCTCGTTTTGCAAAGCCGCAGCGCCCATATCGATGGGTGGCTCCATGGTCAACATTGTTAGCACCTGAAGCAAGTGGTTTTGCAAAACATCTCGAACTGCGCCCACTTCGTCATAAAACTTTCCACGGCCTTCGATTCCAAAATCCTCAGTCATGGTGATCTGGATATTTGAAATGTAGTTACGGTTCCAGACCGGTTCAAACAAGGTATTGGCAAAGCGGAAAACCAGCAGATCTTCTACTGATTCTTTACCCAGGTAATGGTCGATGCGATAAATCTGATTTTCTGGCAAAAGCTTTTTCAAAGAATCATCCAAAGCGATCGCCGAAGCTAAATCGCGTCCAAAGGGTTTCTCAACAACTACTCGAGCACTAGCAGTAAGGCCAACAGCATTGAGGCCTTTAGTTACATCGGCAAACATGTCCGGAGCAATAGCTAAATAGACCACTGGTAGTTCAAAGCCGGCTAGGGCTTTATGAAGATCTTCAAAAGTAGAAGGCTCCTTGTAGTCACCTACCACCAGATGCATCTCATCGAGTAGATCCTTCAAGACTTGCTCATCAACAATTTGGCCTAATACCTCATTGCGATCTCGAATAGATTTTTCAACTATCTCTTTAAATTTTTCTTGGCTCCATTTAGTTGATGCCACCGCAAATACCGGGATTTCTAACTCGCCCGCTTCTTGCATTTCATATAGTGCTGGAAATAATTTTTTCTTAGCTAAATCTCCGGTGGCCCCAAAGAGCACCAGTACATCGGCACGTTTCAAGGAAGAGGACCTTTGTTAATTTTTCTTGGGATGTGGTTCGTTGTGCCCACCAAATTTATAGCGCATTGCACTTAATGCCCGATTAGCAAAATCATCATTTCCACGGGATGCAAAACGTGAATATAAAGAAGCACTCAAAACATGTGCAGGAATTCCAGCCTCTAGTGCAGCTTGTACGGTCCAGCGACCTTCACCGCTATCGCTGACTTCGGTTGAATATTCAGATAGCTCTTTGCTCTCCTGCAGAGCCTGGGCTGTTAGATCTAACAGCCATGAAGCAACAACACTTCCGCGGCGCCAGGTTTCGGTAATTTCTGGAATATTTAAATCATAAGCCGGGTTCATGCCATCTGCGGCATCAAAGATTGCAAGGCCTTCAGCAAATGCGGCCATCATTCCGTATTCGATTCCGTTGTGAACCATCTTCACAAAGTGGCCAGCACCGGCTGGGCCGCAATGGAGATATCCATACTCGCTTTGCGTTGGAGCACCGCTTCGCCCAGGTGTGCGATCGGCGGCTTCGACTCCTGGGGCTAAGGCTTTAAAGATGGGATCAAGGGATGTTACAACCTTTGCATCTCCGCCAATCATCAAGCTATAGCCACGTTCTAGGCCATACACGCCGCCACTTGTTCCTACATCTACAAAGTTAATTCCTTTGGCGGCTAACTTCTTTGCATTAACAACATCGTTTTTATAATAAGAGTTTCCGCCATCGATGATCGTGTCGCCCGCTGATAAGTGTTCGGCGACTGCATCAATTGTTGAATCAGTAACTGCGGCTGGAACCATAATCCAGACAGTACGAGGAGTTGGAAGGGCTGCAGCCAGCGCTTTTAAATCAGCTGCCGGTGTGAAGCCTTCACTAGAAAGGGTTTTGATTGCATCAGGGCTGACATCGTGAACAACTGATGTGATTCCAGATTGTCCTAATCGACGGACGATATTGGCACCCATTCGGCCCAAACCGACCATTGCAAAATTAACTGTGCTCTCCATGGGGCCAGTCTACTCGCTGCTACTTATTCTGCGAAAAAAGCCTCGGCATCAACGATTAATCGGGTTAATTGCGCCGCCATTACATGGCCTGCAGGAATCGAGCGGTCGGCTTCAAGAATCTGAGTAACTGCTGGGGCCTTAGCTTCACCCGTTGCGATGATCCACACTTGATCAGATTTATTAATGAAATCCATTGAAAAAGAAACACGTTGTAGTGGTGGCTTGGGTGAGTCAGTAATAGGGATTGCTTTGGCAGTAAAACTAGTTTCTTTCTTACTGTCCCAATGGTTAGGAAACAACGATGCTACATGTCCATCTGGTCCTAGTCCCAAAACACAAATATCCATTGTTATCGCTGAAAGTTCTGCCTCATAAGAAGCTGCCGCTTCAATAACATCGACTCCGTCATTTGTTGATTTCACTTCATGCACTAATACCGATGTATTTGTAAGTCCAGTGCGAACTGGCCCAGAATTGCGCAGTGGACTATCGGCAGTATCAAAGCGTTCATCACTAAACCAGATATGCAAACCTTTTAAATCTTTGGCACTGGTATTGAGTTTTTCAACTAGGGCTTCAGCAAATTGGCCACCCAATGTCCCACCAGTGAGTGCGATATGGCACGAACCTTTTTCAGCCAGGTGTATCCAAATAATCTCTAACGCTTCCATGACCGTGGCGCTGACCAGTGCATTAGCATCTGCATACATCGTGAGATCTAGATCTTCATTCAACGCGAGACTACTTTCGGTAAATTCCAATTAAACTTTATCGAAATTTCGCGCACTAATACAACGCTTAGGCCAGAAATAATCGCTGCGGCTAATTCGTCAATATTCCATTTAGCCAGAAGTAAATAAATAAGCGCGCCAGCCAACGCACTCGTTCCTACAGTTTCACGGTGTAATAGAACAGGTTGAACTTGGCACAAAATATCTCGAAACAATCCTCCAGTAACAGCCCCAACAATTGCTAATACAAGGGCGGCCAGAAAAGGTGCATCATGAGTAAGTGCGAACTGGGCACTTGAAACCGTTGCAACACCCAGTCCCAAAGTATCTAAAGACAAAGCAAATCTGCCTACTTCTTGTTTCTTTCCAATTGCGATCGTGATTATTACTGCGGCAATAATTGGAAAAAATAGCCACGGATGCAAAATCCACGGTGGACGCTGGCCCATGAAAATATTTCGCAGAGTTCCACCCGAAATTGATGCGATTGCTGCAATCAGCAATATGCCACCGTAATCAAGACCCTTGTTTGCTGCAACGCGTGCTCCAACTAATGCAAAGGCAAAAGTTGAAACTAGATCGAGTCCGTAAACCAGTAGTTCTAGATCCATCAGGATCTACTACTTCTTAGCGGCTAGTCGAGCCTCACGACGAATACGCTGTTCGGCAGGATCTGGTACAGGAACAGCTGAAATCAAACGACGCGTGTAATCATTTTTAGGGTTAAGCAAAATAGCGTCACGATCGCCTTCTTCAACTAACAAACCATTTTGCATTACTGCAATGCGATGAGACAGGATGTCTACAACTGCTAGATCGTGGCTGATGAAAAGACAGGCAAACTTCAGCTTCTCTTGAAGTTCTTGTAATAAATCTAGGAAGCGGGCTTGCACAGAAACATCAAGTGCCGAAGTTGGTTCATCGGCAATCAATAGATCTGGCGTTAGCGCTAAAGCACGGGCGATACCTACACGTTGGCGTTGTCCACCAGAGAGTTCGTGCGGATAACGGTTGCGATAACTGCGTGGAAGTTCTACTTGATCCAATAAATCTTCAATCATGTGTGCAAGTGCATCACCCTTAGCAATTTTTGCTAAGAAGATTGGTTCTCCGATGGATTCACCTATTGGAAGGCGTGGATTTAATGATGAAGCAGGATCTTGGAAAACAATCCCTGTATGGCGACGAATAGAAAATAAATCCTTCTGAGTCGCGTGACTGATATCTTTACCAACAATCTCAATGGAACCAGTTTTAATCGGCAATAGTCCAATAGATGCGCGACCAACAGTGGTTTTGCCAGAACCAGATTCGCCAACAAGGCCAACAATCTCACCCGGGTAGATTTCAAGGTTAAAGTTTTTAACTGCTGTAAATGCAGGTATGCGCCCACGCTTTGGATACTCAATAGTCACGTCAGTGAGCTTTAAGACTGGTGCTGGTTTTGCGCTTTCCGAATACGGCATAGTGCGTTTCTTCGTAGAACCAAGTTTTGGTACAGCGCCAAGAAGTTGTTGCGTGTAAGGGTGTTGGGGATTATTGAAGATTTGGTCAGCGCTTCCGCGTTCAACTGTCACTCCATCTTTCATAACCAAGATTTCATCAGCCATATCGGCGACAACACCCATATCGTGAGTGATTAATAAAATCGCAGAATTGAGCTTATCTTTTAGCCCGCGCATCAAATCAAGGATTTCGGCTTGAACAGTTACATCCAGCGCAGTTGTTGGTTCATCAGCAACTAGTAAACCTGGATCGCAGGCTAGTGCTTGCGCAATCATTGCCCGCTGGCGTTGTCCACCTGAAAGTTGGTGAGGATATTTATTAATAGATTTCTCTGGTTCCGGAATATCTACCAAGGTGATTAACTCCAAGGCGCGCTCATGCGCCTGAGTTGGACCCATATCAAAGTGATTGCGCAATGTCTCAACAATCTGGAAACCAATTGTGTATACAGGGTTAAGCGCCGTCATAGGCTCTTGGAAAATATAGGCAACTTCGCGGCCACGGAATTTGCGTAAAGTTGCAGAGTTAGCGTTAAGCATCTCTTCTTGTTTAACTTGAACGCTTCCAGACATTCGGGCATTGGATGCAAGTAACGACATCAAACCAAGGGCAGTTGTTGATTTACCGGAGCCTGATTCGCCCACGATGGCAGTTACTTTGCCTGCGTTAAGTTCTAGGTTCATATCAATTACTGCTGGATACCAAACACCATCTACCCAGAAATCAACGTTGAAATCACTAATCTTTAAGACTTGTTCAGACATGTGATGCCTCGACCTTCTGTGACAAGATTGGAGTGTGAGTAACGTCGAAATCTTCAGGCCCCGCAGCAGCGTTTTTGCCGCTTTCATTGCCTACAGCGTTATCGCGATTATGGTTATTCAAACTTTCTTCATGAGCGATGCCCATGGGTGCATTAGTGCAACAATCTGGGGTACCTTCGTAGCAACTTTGAGCTACCTGATTTTGCATAGACCAAAGGTCGAACTCTTTGATGAGGGAATTAGAATCACTAATCCATTTGATCAAATCACTGTGGGTTGGCAGAGCGTTGACAGTATTGATGCCAAATACACCATGAGTATTCAAGTTGCTAACAAAGTTATTTATGCGTGGGCTGCTCCCGCACCCGGTCGATATCACAGCAGAACTATCCATCCCAGTGAAATCAAGGGGATGGATATCGGAATTGGTGGACTTATTCGTCCGGGTGATAGTCCTAGAACTCACAGTGGTGCTGCTGCTTACCTTGCCATCATGCGACTTAAGAGTTTTAGAGACGCTGGAAGTACGAACGGTTGTAACAGCAGCGCTATTACGAATAAAAATGGATTGCTCATTCTGATTATCAGCTTTGTGCTGGGTATCATTTTTAATATCTATCATTTTTGAACTCCGGTTTTTGACCCGAGTTTTGCGCGATCACGGTCTTTACGTGTAAGTCGACGGCGCTGGCGCGGATCGAATGCATCACGCAAACCATCACCAATAAAGTTAATACTTAAAGCTATGACGATAATAAATAGACCGGGATACCAGAACAGCCAAGGCCTTGTAGTGAAGGATTCCTGATACTGACTAATTAGCGATCCCAAAGAAACATCGGGAGCTACTACACCAAAGCCCAAATACGAAAGCGCAGTTTCAAGAAGAATCGCACCTGACATCAATAGCGTCACAGACACAATAATGATTCCCACTGCATTTGGAAGAATGTGCTTAAAGATAATGCGACGATTAGTAGCACCTGCTACACGCGCGGCATCAACGAATTCACGTTCACGTAAAGTCAAGAATTCACCACGGACCAGACGTGATAAGCCTGTCCAACCAAATAGTCCAAGGTAAAAAGCTAAAAATGCAACTCCTAGGTTGCCAAAGTGAAAACCGATAACAGATCCGATAATGATAGTTGGCACAGTTATGATGAAATCTGTAAAGCGCATCAAAATGGCATCAATCCAGCCCCGATAAAAGCCAGAAATTGCTCCGACCACTGTTCCGATAACTCCTGCAATCGCACCAATGATGAATGTGACCATCAATGAGCGTTGTGCCCCACGCATAACCAGAGCTAGATAATCACGACCGATATCATCCTGTCCAAAGGGATGATCGCCCAAGTGAACTCCGTTGCCACCTAGAAAATTTGGTACAACACTAAGTGTCGGACAGCCGACTAACCCATCCTTGCATTGGCCAAGAGTAAGTTCGGGCAAATCTTCTATCGAATATTTCCACCACCCAGGGATGCGAACTCCAAAATACTTGGCATCTAATGCCGAATACACCAAGCCAATGATTGAAGTTAAAACAAAAATTGACACCATTGCACCGCGGTGCCTAAAAAATCGTTTGCGAACAATTTGGCTTTGGCTTAAGCCTTGTGTTTCTCTTTCAATCAAGGAGATCTCTGCTGAATCGCCTTCGACAGAATTATTCTCGTTCATGCACCGGATCCTGTTCTGATTCGAGGGTCAAGGGCTGAGTACAGTAAATCCGCGACTAAGTTAGCCATAAGCGATAACGTGCCCGTCAGGAAAAAAACGCCCATAAGTAAGTTCAAGTCAAAACTATTAATAGCCATGTTAAAGAGCGTTCCCATACCTTTCCAACCAAATACCTTTTCTGTGATAATCGCCCCACCGATAATTCCTGCAAAGTCCACAACAATAATGGTCGACAGAGGAATCAAAGTATTTCTGAATGCATGGCGCATAATTACCGTACGCTCTGAAAGACCTTTAGCACGTGCAGTGCGTATGTAATCTTGGTTGAGTACTTCTAGCATCGTTCCGCGTGCAAATCGGATATAACCAGCAAATGAGATTGCGGTTAGGGCTACTGTCGGCAAGATCAAGTGCATGAGCAAATCAAGTGTAGTAACCCAGTAATCCCCGGGCTCCAAAAGTGAATTTGCCTGGCCCACCGTTGGTACAGGGCGATAATTAATTGCATCAGTGCTAATAAAACGTGGCCAAGTGCTCATCAATTGGTCTAGAAGGCGAATCAAGCCCATGAAAATTCCAGTGAGAATGCTTGTTCGAATTATGGCAATTTTGTCTATTTTTGCGAAGAAAAGTGAAACTAGAACAGCGCTGAGCAAAGTTAGTGCAGCCATTGCTAGTAAAACCAGGGTTTGATTGGAGAGTTTAAAAGCCCATTTGGTTGGGTAATAAAAAACTAGTCCGACAACGGCCATAGTAATTGAAGATCGAAGTGCTGACTTATTATTGATGCCAACAGATAATTGGGTGACTCCAAAAGCGATTCCGATGGAGGCAATGAAGAAGAATATAGGGCCAAAGCCTGGTTCTAAGAACCAGTTGATTTTCTGGAGTATCCATAAAACAACCATTGTGCTCAGAGCAACTGCGCTAAATATTGAGTAGCTCTTTCTCCGTGCGCCACCAGCTATTGATGCAACTATCAATCCGATTACAACACCAATGATTACCAACGCTCCAAGTGAAATCGTGGGTTTATCCAGCCAGTTATTAAATTGAATTGCCATAAATTGCTTAAGCAGAACCGCTACCCAGAAAATTGGGAGAGAGAAAAGCAAGAAGGAAACGAAAGTCATTGAGTAATCAAATTTGCTGTACTGGCGAAGCGCAGTAACGATTCCAACTGAAATTCCAAGCACCATCGCCAAGATCGAAGCAGTGAAAACTAAGCGCAATGTTGTTGGGATTGCTGATAAAATTGCCGTACCCACGGATTCTCCAGTTCGCGTAGAACCTAAATCCAATTTACCTACAAAAATCCCCAAAACTCCACGAAGCCAAAGAAAATATCTAAATGGTGGCGGGATATTTAGCTGCAACTCACGGGTTAGCGCAATGATCTGCTGCTTAGCTCGTGGATCTTGGCTAATTTTAAGTTCACCGATTGGATCACCAGAAATTGCAGCCAAATTATAAAGAAGAAAACTCGAGCCCAACAAAATCACACCTAATGTGCCAATTCGTCGCATGATATAGGCGAACAAGATCTACTCCTTTGTGCTGAAGATTATTTATGGTTCCCTAAGAGAGAGATACTAACCTGTTGCAGACTTAAAAATACGGCACCCGCGTGATGCGGGTGCCGTATTTGTTAAGAACTTCCTAACTTATTTCAGTTTAGAAGTGCCAATCCCATACGTTCCAAAGAACTGTTGGGCTTAGCGGGGCTGGGTCCATTCCCTTGAGATCTGAGTTGTAAGCAACAACGCCAGGCCATTGGAAAATAGGAATTGAAACAGCATCAGCAATCAGAATCTTCTCAACTGCTACGTACTTTGCGTAGATCTGAGCTGGGGTTAATACATCAGTTTCAAGCGATGACACAATTTCATCAACTGTTGCATTTTCGTATCCAGTTTGTGACTCTGTTGACTTGTAACTTCCGTAGTTTCCAGATTGGGTTACGGCAGTCTTTGACCAAGCATAGAACTGGACATCGTATTTATTGTCTTCAAGGAACGCTGACCAACCTTGAGTTGGTGTTATGTCCACATCAAAACCAGCCTTGGCTTCTTCGGCCTTAACTAGCGCAGCTTCTGCAGCACGGCGAGGGTTGCTTGGTTGGCCCCAAAGCATCTTAATCTTTACACCTGTAGTACCAGCGTTTGGATAGTACTTCTTAACCAATGCTAAAGCAGCTGCTGTGCGTTGTGCTTGAGTTCCCTCAGTAAACTTTTCAGCTCCTGAATCTGCAACCATCTTCTTGTATGCCGTTTCACCAGGGAAGTACTGCAGTGAGTTCATCACAACAGCCTTTGGGTTCACCGGCTTAACAATCTTGTCGATGATTTCCTGACGTGGGTAGGCAAGCAAGAATGCAGTACGCAAATCCTTAGCTTGCTGTGAGTAACCAGCAAATGGACCTGTGTACTTATCTTTCACACCTTGTGCTGATCCGCTTCGAACTTCAACATGCTCGTATGAAGAAATTGCAAAACCATCAACGTTAACTGCTGATCCGATTTTATTAAGTGCTGCTACAGAATCGGCGGTCGCAATTGCTTCATAGACATCTACCTCTTTGTTAGCAAGTGCTTGCGCAGCTGCAGTTGAATCAGGAATTGTCTTGAAAACCACAGTTTCGATTCCGCTTGTGGCAGGACCAGAATTGTAATTTGGATTCAATTTCATCGTTACTGTTTGGTCTTTCACAATTGATGAAACAAGGTACGGACCATTACCAACAAGTAGCAATGGATTTGTCTTTGAATCTACTGTTGTAATGTCATAAGCATCAGACCAGACCTTGGCAATCTTTTTCAAGGTTGCTGTGTCTTTTGATTGGTAAGCAGTGAGGAACTTGCTCTTCAATGCAACATTGTGAGGATAGGTTCCAAGCTTCTTCTCACCGTTGGCTAGAGCCATCAGTGTGTGCACTGGTGATGGTCCTGGACCATAAAGCTCCCAGTCTGGGAAGAACTTCTTGTATGTAAGAACTACAGACATACGATCTGATGCAATTGAAACATCTTTAATCAGTTCGTTGTAAGCGCCATTGTAACCAAGTGAGTCAAATGACTGAAGAGTGTCACTTGCTGGATCTCCAAGACCGGCTGCAATTGAATAGTCATTTGATGAAAGGATGTGTGATAGAAGTAGATCTACACCAGTAATTGGTGTGCCATCTGACCACTTCACGCCCTTATTCACTGTGTACTTCACTTTAAATTCAGAAGCAGTTCGCTTAGTAATCTTGTAAGTACCGAATGCTGTATTTCTAACATAATCAACTTTATTGTTGTAATAGGCAAATCCCATACTTGATAAGTATGCAACATTTCCATTGAGCACTAAGTTGTGATCAGGCTGTGATGGATTTAAAGATGTGAATGTATTTGAATCCACAATCACAACTGTTGAACGCGTAGCTGCATTAGCCGGAGACAAAGTCCCAAGAGCTAAACCTGCAACCGCGAGTACTGCTAGCGCAACCTTTGCGCCGCGATTTTTCTTCATATTTCCTCCTCGAGGGATTAGTAAAAGCGTCTGTGGAGAGTCGACCTGCCCCATAGGCGCTTTTGGTGGAGTGAGTCTGCCCGAATTGCCCGGTTAAGTGCAACAGGTGAAGGATTTGTCTGAGCGTGGGTTTTGTAACGATGTACGTGATAATCCAGGCTCACGGGTAGGAAGACGGGGTGATGCCTAGGCCTTCTTTCGAGCAGCTTCGATTTTGGCAGTTGTCAGATGAGGAACAGCAATTGCCCACAAGAAAAGCCCAAGAATGGCTGAGATGAAATATGGAGCCCGAAGGGCATATTCACGTGAGGCAAAGTGCGTGATCAGGGTTACCAAACCCCCTCCAACAAACATTCCAATAGGAATTGAGCCCCACGCGAAGAATCGATAGACACTATTTACTCGACCCAATAAATGTGAGGGGATGATGCTCTGACGCAATGAGACTGTAATGGTATTCCATAACACACCTAACATGACTTCAAATAATGTCACCACCCACACCACTTGCCATGACGAAGTTAATCCAACTATTAGTGATGCCGCCGGTCCTACCGCCAATGTTAAGGCTAGAGATCTTCCACTACCCAATTTTGAAGAAATTTTCGGCGCGAGTAGTCCACCGATTGTTCCGCCAATAGCGCCAGCAGTTCCAAGAATTGCAAAGATAAAAACTGAAGTGTGCAATACCTCTTGGGCAAATAAAATAAAAACAGCACCAACCATTGTGCCAAGACCGTTCATGCAACCCAAAATAATCGCCATAGGACGCAAAAGAGAGTGCGACCATAGCCAGTTATAGCCCTCTTTAATCTCTGCTTTAAAGTTGATTTTTTCTTTTGGAACTTCTCTGGCTACAGGCTTAAAACTTCCCTTAAGTGAGAAAATTAATGCAACTGCAAAGAAAAATGAGGCTGCATCAAAGAAGAATGGCAAAAAAATGGCTATGCCAATGAGAAGTGAACCTAACGGTGGTCCAATAAAACTATTGGTTAAAGACTCGGCAGACCACATCCGACTATTTGCTACTTCTAAATCCTCTTTACTCACCACCGAGGGCATCAACGACTGTGCGCTGTTATCACGCAACACTTCGGCTAAACCGAACAGAAATGCAGTTAAAGTTAGAACGCAATAAAGCAACCAGTTAGTTTCTAAATCAGTGATTTTAGTTAAATCATTCAGGGATGGAAGTGAATCGTGATTGAAGTAAACAAATATTCCCACAATCACCGTGAGTAAACCTCTAATGAAATCCATTCCAACAATTAATTTCCTGCGGTCAAATCGATCAGTTAAGACCCCTGCATGCAGGGTAAAAATCAACCAAGGTAATCTGGATGCAAAACCGGCAGCGGCTATCAATATCGGAGATCTAGTGACTGCTGATGCCAGCCAGGGATAGGCAACCATAGAGACTCCATCACCCAGGTTTGAAATTGCAGTAGCAGTCCAGAGTTTCCAATAGGACGCTCCTAATGATTTACCCATTTCTTTCTCCTTCTCTTGCCGTTTGGTCCTCTACGTGTAATAAAAAGTTTAGTGAGAACATTGCAATGAGAGTTGCTATTGCACCACCAACAAATAGCGGCAATCGCAGGCCACCCCTAGCCACAAAACCACCTAGTAAGGATCCAAAGGGCATTAATCCCCAGACAATTGTGCGTCGTGTCCCATGAATACGGCCAAAGAGATGACCTGGAATTACAGATTGATATGTTGCCATCAATAAAATATTCCAGTTGGTAATCGTGAATGAGACAATTGTGGCAAGCCCAAGAAATACATAGATATTGGGCGAAAATCCTTCTAGTAGAACTAAAAATGAACTTATGAAGATGGAAATTGCCATGACTCTGCTGCGTCCATACATAGTTGAAAGTTTAGGCGCAGATAATCCACCCAGAATTGCGCCTAATCCTTGAACTGCCAATGCCAAACCAAAAAATGATGGCGATAGATCTAATTGCTGCAAAATGAATAAGACAATTGTTGATGTCGCGAGCGAGTAACAAAGCCCAATACTCGCCGTTATAACAACAAGCCTTAAAAGTGGCTTATCCCTATACAGATAATTTATACCGAACTTCATTTCGGCAACAAAGTTTGGCTTTTCCTCTTCACAAACTCCACTTCGTAATTCTTGTAAAAACTTAATTGGGATAGCGGCAGCCAAACCTGCAGCAACTAAAAATCCTAAACTATTTGCAATAAACGGCAGATAAATTGCAATGGCATATAGAAATCCACTTAAGGGGGTACCTATAAATCCTTGTATAACAGTCTCTGAAACTTGAAGTCTAGAATTGCCTTTCTCATATTGAGCTTTATCCAGAATCTGAGGAATGAGGGATTGGGAAGTTGTATCTGCTGTAACTTCACATACTCCAATAAGAAAAGTTGCGATGAAAAGCCAGTAAATCGTCATGGTCTGTGTAGCAATTGATAGAGCCATCAGTCCGGCGATTCCAAACCGAACTGCGTTTGCTCCTGCCAATAAAAACCTTCGGTCGACGCGATCAACAAGGGCGCCGATTGGAATCGCAAACAAAAGCCATGGCAACATTACTAATGCACTAATTGCCGAGATAAGAACGGGATTCCTAGTCAGCGTCACCGCTAGAAGCGGGGCTGCAGCTACTAAAACTCCATCAGCAAGATTTGAAGCCAGACTTGCGCCCCACATGCGATTAAATGCAGGCCCTAAAGATTTCATGCACGCCAGCCTAGTGCTGTGAGTTATATAAGTAAGAGCTTTTTAGCTTTTTCAACTGCGGTATGACGCCCATTGGCGTCTAACTTTCGGTAAGTATTTCGTAAATGTGTCTTCATCGTATTTTGTGAAATATGCAAAGTTTTGGCAATTACAGATATCGGATTTCCAGTCGTAAGGTGCTTGAGGATTTCTAACTCTCTTTGAGTCAAACTCTCTTCTAGCTCGCCTGAGTTGTTATTCATTGTATGAAGTCTTTGAGTCATTGCCTGCACAAGCCGTTCCATATAGATAGTTGGTTTTGCGGCGGCGGCTTTAACAATCAATGTGTACATGCCGGTTTGTCGAATAAAGTATTCAAAGTAACCATTTTCAGCACCAAGATCCAATGCCCTGTCCAGAGATTTAAGTGCAGATTTTTCTTTCTCTAAATTGATACTCGCTTCTGAAAGCCACTTATTAATCTTCTGCCTAACCGTGTTTTCAGGAAGTTCTGCGATTTTTGCAGCTACTGTTTTGGGATTCCTTGTTAGTTCAATATTCCCTTGTATTTGACGAACTAGCTCTATTGGCGGCATACGATTAATCAATTCGTCGGCTCGGGCCCAATCTTTAGTCATTAACCGTAAGAAAATTTCGCTCATATCAATCACCCAACTCAGCTGGTTGGGGGTTTGTAGAGTGGATAGGAATTTTCGTTGATTTGAAATCAACTCTGATGATGCTGACAATGAGCCCTGACTAATCCGAATCCGGATGCCTGTTCCCTCAGCCATAAAAAACCACGGCCAGATTTCCCACTCTTTTGCTAGTTCCATGAGTTTTTCTAGAGTCTCCAGACACTCTTCCAGATTTGATGCCTCCAACTGACAACGGGCAAGCACCATCATGGCATCGAGAGGTCCATTGATTCCGGCATATCCGATTTCAGAACCTAGAGATATTGCAATGGCGGCAACCTCGGCGGCTTTGAAATATTCTCCTTCTGAATAGAGAACCATCGATTGAACACAGTTGAGTTGATATGCCAACAAAGATTTATCGCCCTCGGTTGGGAGTAACAGTGCTTGCGCATAGGCTTGATTCAAAGCATCAAATTCATCATAGATAAAAGCTCTACGTGCACGAAGTCGCAATAAAGACATGATGTCAGATGAATCCAGTGAGCTCTTATTCTCATTCGACGCAAGGGCGACATCTAGTGATTGGGATGTTCGATCGAAATCACCCCGGGCGAAATAAATGTTCGCGTTGACCATAGAGCTTAATTGATGCAACAGAGCACCATCTGGGGAAACACTAGCTATGTATTCTAATTCCGAAGCTAAGGCTTCAGCGCCTTGAAAATCACACATTGTAAGGTGTCCTACAACTTTGATTGTTTTGCGCATCACCTCACCTGCTGGGGAATCATCGCCCGCGAAGTGAGACCATCTAATTAGAAGATCGCCGCGCCCAATAGCCGCCATTTCGCGGACGCTGGCTCTAAATATTTCAGTAAACCTTTCGCGATTACCAGACAAATAAATAAAATTGAGTGCTTTTGATAGCTCTCCTCTAGTTACAAGAAGCTCAGCAAGTCTGCTCTGAATATTTCTTGTTTTATCTGTTGATACTTGAGGAATTTTGCGCAAAGTTTCAAACATTACGGGGTTGAATCTATACGTACGAATCTTTGAATTTGTAAGAGTAAAAAACAATCCGTCGGCTGCAAGGCGATTGAGAAAAGCCTCAGAATAATCCTCTTCCAAAATGATTTGAGCAATTTCAGTGTCAAACTCTTCTATAATGCTAAGTTTTAGAATTTTATCCTGTGTTGAGTTTGAAAAAGTCCCATAAGTTTCCATTGCTAAAATTCCTATTGGATTAACGTCAGAAAAAACTGCCTCAGAGAAAGTTGTGCGAGAGTTTCCTTTTGTAATATGTCGGCACATCAATTGCACGGCTGCCGGCCATCCTTGACAGTTCCCTAACTCTTTAGCATTTGCCTTATCTGTTAAATCAACATTATTTATTTTCGCTATCGCTTCTACTTCCTTGGTAGTAAATTTCAAATCTTCACTTGTAATTATGCTTAGATTTCCAATTGCTGCATATCGAGCTAGCGAGGTTAACGGAGTCGTCCGACGAATAATCACTAAATGGCTGTTGTCGGGCACGCTATCAAGAATTAGTTGTGCAAATGGGGCGATTTCATGATTTTCTGATCTTGATGTGTCAATTACAAAATTAAACTCACCCGAAAGTTTTGAGACTGCTAAGCCAAGCCCCTTGATCGCACCAACTGGATCTATATTTTGAAGATATTCAATACCGGCAAAGAAATTAGGGAAATGGCTTTCCAAGGATGCAATGACATGTGTTTGAAAATCTTTAATTGTGTCTGCCACATCCATGGTGTACCAAATAGTTGGACGCTCACTCGCTTGCGCCCACTCAGCTACTAGCGATGATTTTCCAAACCCGGCAGGAGCAATTACTAAAGTCGCTCCCGGCAGGCTATTTTCAAATAATGGAAATAAGTGCTTGCGTGATAAAAAATTGGCGTTGATTATTGGTGGTTGTGAGCGCGGCAGACTCACCCCTGATGAGGTGATATTTTTAGCGCTCATGTCCTAAGGGTGATACCCCGAAGCCCTTAAATCAAGTAGCAATCACCCTTCAAGGGGTGAGGGATACGGGGGATATTTCTCCAACGTGGATAGACCAATGGTTCAATCCACGCTCCAAAAACTACAGCGCTAGATTCTTTGTAATCTGATCTGCATGCTCGATTGCATGGCGCGTATAAACCTGCAACCAACGCTCTAATGTAAATTCTCCGGCTTCAGAGTGAATACAAAAATTCTTTAACTGCTCTGGCTCTAATCTTTTGATTATTGCTAGTGAACCAGCGCGCACTGCAGCAAAAACAGCAATAGAAGTTTCAACCGGCATATCGGTATAACCAAGGGTCGGATTCTTAGCCCACGCCCCTTCGTCATAGCCTTGAATCTCTGTGCCAGGTTCAGCGATCAACCGGCGCAAACGCGCATATGACTGGGCTTCACTATCGGCGCAATGGTGAATAACTTGGCGTGAGCTCCAGTCTTCGCCTACACATATATCTAACCTTGATTCAGGCACGTTATTGGCAATCGCTAAATACTCATTCGTCGCCTTTTCGTATGCTGCTGCGATCTCTGCAATCGATGACATTAGTTTCCAATCTGAATCTGGGCTGTATGGGTCTCAATGAAATTATCGTCATCGCCCACCTTGTCGACCAAGAGAACAATAATCACGACAAGTAGCCCGGCGATGATTCCTAGTAATAGACCAGATTTTTTATCAAGATTTATTTGCATGTCCCTACTATAGCCACAAAGAAAAGAACGGCCCGGTTCGCATCTCTGCGATCCGAGCCGTTCTACCCTCGATTTGTAAAGTGCGGATTAACCGATCTTTGCTACCTGAGCAAGTGACTTCTTAAGAAGTTCACCGTCGATAACGCTGAAGCCAAGCGCAGCGCCAACATCCTTAGAGCACTTTGAGCTCAAGACGTATGTGGCATATGCCTTAACTGCTGCAGCCTTTGTCTTATCTGGGTAAGCAGTATCTGCTAGAAGGTAGGAAACGATACCTAGTGGGTAGGCACCCTTTTCCATTGTCTTGTAGTCATAGGTTAGGAAGCCGTTGGCATCCTGGGTTGCTGATGCAAGGAATGCGCCAACACCTACTGAATCTGGAACTACTGATGTGCCAGCTGGGTTGATTACATTTGCAATCTTTAGCTTGTTTGCAGTTGCGTAGTTAACTTCAGCATAAGTAATTGAGTAAGGAGTCTTACCAGCTAGCTGTGAAACGCCAGTTGATGAGGCAGCTCCAACAACACGACCTAGGTTTGCTGTGTCGTTGATATTTCCTGGGAATGAATCCTTGAATACCTTGTTCTTAGCTTTTGTCCAAACAGAAGATGCAGACTTGTTCAAGAAGTTAGTGAAGTTTTCAGATGTTCCTGATGAGTCTGAACGGTAAACAACTTTGATCGGCTTATTTGGCAATGTGTAGTGCTGTTGAACTACCTGTGTGCGAAGAACGATTGGGTTTCCCTTTGAATCTTTGCGTGGGTTTCCATTGGCATCTAGCTTGTATACAACTTTGTTTGTTGAACGGTTGTTATCAGCAACGATTGCTGGATCATTCCAACGTGTGATTGTTCCACCGAAAATTCCAGCGATTGTTGATGCTGAAAGTGAAAGTGTTGTCTTTGATGGAAGGTTATGCAAAATTGCGATTGGAGCTGCAACTAATGGCACATGAATAAGTGAGGCGCGCTTTGTTGCTGCTGTGTAAGCACCATCTGACATCCAGAAGTCACCAATTGACTTATCTGAGTTAGCTTGTCCAGTTCCTGATGATGATGAAGCATAAACATATGTATGTGAACCACTTGCTGCGAATCCAGCTTTGCAACCTTCGATTAGTAGAGCTGGGAAAGAAGCTCCTGAACCTTGAAGATCAACTGCATATGCTGGTGTGCCTGCGACTAGGCCGAACGCGAGTGCAAGAGTTGCAACTTTCGCGAGCTTTGAAATTCTCATTTATTTCTCCTCATAGGTTTTAATTTGAACTACAAGGTGAAACCTATGGAGCCTAGATGAACGAAGAACCAGCGCTATCTAAACTTACATCAACATTTAGGTGAACAAATGGTGTCGATTAGCCAAAGCGGCCGGTGACATAGTTCTCTGTTCGTTCATCCTTTGGACGAGAGAAAATCTCACTTGTTGGCGCAACTTCAATCATGTGTCCAGGCCCACCATCAGATAAGAAAAAGGCGGTGTAATCAGATACACGTGCAGCCTGCTGCATATTGTGAGTAACTATCACGATGGTCATGGTCTCGGATAAGTGGCGAATAGTGTCTTCAATACGAAGAGTTGATCCTGGGTCTAGCGCTGAACATGGCTCGTCCATCAATAATACTTTTGGACGTACAGCAAGGGATCGCGCAATGCATAAACGTTGTTGCTGTCCACCCGACAAAGATCCGCCAAACGCACCTAGTCGATCTTTTACTTCACTCCATAAACCTGCGCGTTCTAAACATTCCTCAAGCAAATCATCTTTATTGGCTACTTTAAGTTGGGCGAGCTTGAGTCCTGATAAAACATTCTCGCCAATTGTCATTGATGGAAATGGGTTTGGCTTTTGGAAAACCATTCCAATCTTTAAGCGAATCTTTGTTACATCAGTGCCGGCTGCATATACATCTTTGCCATCGAGTAGAACTTCACCGGCCATTGCAGCACCCGGGATAAATTCATGCATGCGATTGACTGTGCGAATAAATGTTGATTTACCGCATCCTGATGGCCCAATGAGCGCGGTTACCGTACCGGCAGCAAAATTCAAATTGATATCTGCAAGTGCGTGGTGCTTACCAAACCATGCATGAATTCCACGTGTCTCAAGTCCGGTGCCTTCTGCCCCACTACTTGGGATCTTTGCCGCTTGTGAATTAGCAACCTGCGCCAATGATGCTGGCTTTACTGCTGTATCCATAGGTGCCTTCTCGCTTTCATGTGAGGTTGTCATCGTGAAATCTTTCGTGTTCCTAAAAAGCGTGCGGACGTAAAGAGAATAAGAACAATACCTAGCAGGACCAACAAACCTGACCAAGCGCGTGTAATTGCTTCTGGTGATCCTGCATTAAATGACTTCCAGATGTAATACGGCAATGAACCCATTGGCCCATTAAATGCGTTGGGATTAACTTTGTCCCCGCCGCCTGTCAGTAAAAGAATCGGCGCAGTTTCTCCTGCAATACGTGCCACACCCAAAATAATTGCAGTAATCAGACCGCTCTTGGCTGCAGGTAAAACAATCATTGCAACTGTGCGCCA
>WLIQ01000022.1 GCA_009726135.1 Actinomycetota bacterium
GATGATGCACAATGCGCCGAAGCTATTGAAATTTTAAAGGTAGCCCTCGTGGCGTAATAGCCACTCTTTCTTATTAACACCGTAGGCGTAATTTCCTAGCGCTCCCCCAGTTTTAACAACTCGGTGGCACGGAACAACCAACATAATGGCGTTATTGGCACATGCACTACCCGCAGCACGTACCGCAGCAGGTGATCCTGCGCGCTCGGCAATATCTGAATACGACATTACTTTTCCACCAGATATTCTTCGCATCGCTTTCCATGCAGCCTGTGAAAAAGGGGCACCAGGTTGAGCAACCTTGATTCCGTTAATTGCCGAAATATCTCCATCGAAATAATCATCAAGTAAGTCACTTATTACAGGAATGGATTTAACAACCTTAAGATCTTTCCCAGCCTTGAAAGCACTGATTGTTGAAAGATTGGCTCCAATTAATATCTGATCATCGGCGAGTAGATTCAAATTGCCCACCGGGGTTTTAAGCGTTGTTACAAGTAATGTCACAAGGAGAAATTTAGCGGTCGCGCAACATCTCGGCAACTAAAAAGGCAAGCTCTAGTGACTGAGAGTGATTCAAACGAGGATCGCAGGCAGTCTCATAGCGAGTGGCCAAATCTTCATGGGAGATCTGCTCTCCGCCTCCAACGCACTCAGTGACATCGTCACCGGTAAGTTCGATATGGACTCCGCCAGGATGTGTGCCTAGCGCCTTATGGACTTCAAAGAATCCTTTTACTTCATCCATAACATCATCAAATTTACGTGTTTTATACCCTGTTGGTGCTTCGTATGTATTGCCATGCATCGGATCGCAGACCCACAAAACTTTAGCCCCAGACTTTGTAACTCCATCAACTAGAGCTGGAAGAGCTTCTCGAATTTTTCCTGCGCCCATACGTGTAATAAAAGTAATACGCCCAGGTTCACGATTTGGATCTAACTTATCAATAAGAGCAAGTGCGTCATCGACTATGGACTTTGGTCCAAGCTTGATACCGATTGGGTTACGCACCTTAGAAGCAAAATCAACATGTGCTCCATCTAATTGGCGAGTTCGTTCACCAATCCAAATGAAGTGACCAGATACATCATAAGGATTTCCCGTACGAGAATCGATGCGCGTTAACGCCTTTTCGTACTCCAAAATTAGAGCTTCGTGACTTGAGAAAAAATCAACAGACTTAAATGATTCTGGATCTACTCCCGCAGATTTCATAAAAGAAAGCGCACGGCCAATTTCACTTGCCATCTTTTCATAACGCTCACCCACTGATGAATCTCGAATGAATCCCTTATTCCATTCATGCACTTGGCGTAGATCAGCAAAACCACCTTGTGTGAATGCGCGGACCAAGTTCAATGTTGCAGCCGATGTGTTGTACACACGAACTAAACGGTTGGGATCAGGTGTGCGCGACTTTTCATTGAACTCAAGATCATTAACTGCATCCCCGCGGTAGGCAGGCAGAGTGACATCGCCACGTGTTTCCATATCGTTGGAGCGAGGCTTGGCAAACTGACCCGCCATGCGACCAACTTTTATAACTGGCAATGATGAGTAGTACTGCAAAACTGCGGCCATCTGCAAAATAGTTTTGATGCGATTTCTGATCGAATCTGCAGTTGCTGCCGCAAAAGTTTCTGCGCAATCTCCGCCTTGTAACCAAAAAGCTTTTCCTTCTGCAGCTAGTGCGATACGCGCCTTTAAATCATCACATTCACCTGCAAAGACAAGAGGTGGAAAAGATTTAAGTTCGGCAACAGCAGCTTTTATTGGCGCACCTTCTGGACCGCCAGGCCACTGTGGTTGTTGGGCAGCCACAAGGCCAGGCGTGAAGAGATTATCCAGGGAAGAATTCATGGGATAAGAATAGAGAATGATTTGGTAATCGCGTACCGCAATTATCCGAAGAAGATCTCTGACTCCTTATAGCGCTCTAATGGGACCAGTTTGAGCTGCTCTGTGGCAGATGCCAGCGGAACTCGCACAATATCGGTGCCATGAAGTGCAACCATCTTTCCCCAGTCACCTTCGTGAGCGGCAGTAATAGCCTGAAGTCCAAAACGTGTAGCAAGTACACGGTCAAATGCTGTTGGAGATCCACCGCGTTGGATGTGTCCCAAAACAGATGTACGAGCTTCCTTGCCAGTGCGTGTTTCTATCTCACTAGCGAGCCAATCGCCAATACCTGAAAGTTTCACGTGACCAAATGAATCAAGTGTCTGATCCTTTGTCACCATATCACCCTCTTGAGGAATAGCGCCTTCTGCAATAACAATGATTGGTGCGTAGTGAGATTTAAATCGAGATTCAACCCATTCGCAAACCTTTTCGATTGAGAATTTCTGTTCTGGAATCAAAATACATGCTGCACCGCCCGCAAGACCTGAGTGCAGAGCAATCCAACCAGCATGGCGACCCATTACTTCAACAATGAGTGCACGGTGATGCGATTCTGCAGTTGTGTGCAGTCGATCGATTGCCTCTACAGCGATGTTAACGGCAGTATCAAAACCAAATGTGTAGTCAGTATTATTCAAGTCGTTATCAATAGTCTTTGGAACACCAATAACTTTTACGCCAAGTGAATCAAGTTTTGTTGCAACGCCTAAAGTGTCTTCGCCACCGATTGCAATTAGTGCATCGATCCCAGCTTTTGCAAGATTGTCCTTAATCTTTTCAACGCCACCATCGATCTTAAAAGGGTTAGTACGTGAAGAACCTAGGATTGTTCCTCCGCGAGGCAATATTCCACGAGTTGTTTCAATATTGAGCGGCATTGTTAGGCCTTCAAGCGGGCCTTTCCAACCATCGCGGAAACCTACAAACTCATGTCCATATTCTTTTACGCCTTTACGAACTACGGCACGGATTACAGCATTTAGACCTGGGCAATCTCCGCCACCAGTAAGGACACCAATACGCATTATTAACTCCATTGAGATGAAAAATGATGAAGGGCTCGAGCTATTAAAAGCGCCCGGCCTGTGGTCAACGCTGACTGGAACAGTCTAGCCTTGCTACATGGGCAATCAACAAATCATCGCCGGAGTGGATTCTTCTACTCAGTCGGTAAAAATAGTCATGCGCGATGCTCACACGGGCCAACTGCTGCGCCAAGGTCGTGCGCCACATCCTGATGGCACTGAAGTTGATCCCATTCATTGGATGAGCGCCTTTGAAGTTGCGATCAATGATGCTGGCGGACTAGATGATGTTGCAGCTATTTCTATTGCCGGACAACAACATGGAATGGTCGCACTTGATAACGATGGGCAAGTTATTCGACCAGCCCTGTTATGGAATGACACACGTTCTGCTCAAGCGGCCGAAGATTTAAATCGCGAAGAGGGCGGTAATTCAGAAATCGCTCGCAAAGTCGGTTCGGTATTAGTTGCATCTTTCACTGCATCGAAACTTCGATGGATGGCAGATAACGAGCCAACCAATTCGGCTCGAGTTGCATCCGTTGCTCTTCCCCACGATTGGTTGTCGTGGCAGCTACAAGGTGGCAAAGATTTTTCTACTTTATTTACTGATCGCAGCGATGCATCTGGAACCGGTTATTTTGATCCAACAACCTCGCACTATCGAGAAGACATCTTGCGTCTTGCTTTGCGCCACGATTTAGAACTGCGATTACCAAAAGTTATTGCGCCCAATGCATTTGGTGGGACAACAACAACTGGAATTCCAATTGCTGCAGGTGCTGGAGATAACGCTGGCGCAGCACTTGGCGTACAAGCACAACCCGGTGATGTGATTGTTTCACTTGGAACTTCAGGCACAGCTTTTGCAGTTTCCGATACACCAACTCATGATGCCAGTGGTGCAGTTGCAGGTTTTGCCGATGCAACTGGTCGATTTTTGCCACTGGTATGCACTCTCAATGCCGCGCGTATCATGGATGCAGCAACAAGAATTCTTGGAAAAACTCATGATGAAATTGGCCTCCTTGCACTCTCTGCAACACCCGGTGCTAATGGCTTAACTCTTTTGCCATATTTTGAGGGTGAGCGAACTCCCAATCGTCCTAATGCGACTGGTGTTTTTTCTGGAATGAATCTAACAAACTCTAATCCAGCAGATATTGCACGTGCCATGATTGAAGGAATGTTGGCGGGCTTAGCTGACGCGGTTGATTCGCTCATTGCACTTGGCGTAAACGTGAATCGCATCTTGTTGATTGGCGGTGCGGCAAAAAATCCTGCAATACCAGCAATAGCTAGCGCGTTATTTGGCCGTGAAGTTCTTGTTCCTCCCGCCGGAGAATATGTTGCAGATGGTGCTGCAAAGCAAGCTGCATGGGCTCTACTGGGTGAAATGCCAACATGGGATTTGGGAAATGTTGCGCACCATCAATCTGCACCAACTACACACGTCATGGAAAAATATCGAACTTTGCGCGACAACACAGCCGGTTGGTAAAGATTTAAGCAGTTACGCGCACACCTTTACCTACAACGATAATTCCACCAGGGCTAATTGTGAATCTTTGGCGATCACGTTCAATATCAACGCCAATCTGGGCCCCTGGTTCAACCACAACGTTTTTATCCAGGATTGCATTTCGTACGATTGATTTATCGCCAATTCGAACCGATGGCATTAACACTGAACCTTCAATAATTGCCCCACGACCGACTGTTACATCGTAGGAAACAACAGAACCGTGTAATACCCCGCCTGAAATGATGGAGCCAGCGCCAACGATTGAATCGTGGGCTCCTCCACTTTCGCTGAACTTGGCAGGTGGCAATGATGGTGGATTAGTCAATAATGGCCACTCGCGATTGTATAAATTAAAAATTGGATGCACTGAAACTAAATCCATGTGGGCGTCATAGTAAGAATCTATAGAACCAACGTCGCGCCAGTACCCTTTATCGCGCTCAGTTTCTCCGGGGACAACGTTATTGGCAAAGTCATAAACCTTGGCTTCCCCATTTTTAGTCAGGAACGGAATGATGTTGCCGCCCAGATCATGGCGGGATTCAATATCTTCAGAATCGATAATGAGCGCTTCTTCCATAACATCACGCTTAAAGATGTAGTTGCCCATGGATACCAAGCAAAGGTCAGGGTGGCCAGGCATAGCTGGTGGGTCAGAAGGCTTTTCGTGAAAAGCTTTAATTGTGATGCCATCTTCGGCAAGTTCTATGACACCAAATTCGTGAGCCTCTGAACGCGGCATACGAATCGCAGCAACAGTAATTCCAGCACCCGATTCAACATGTTGGACAAACATCTGACCCGGATCCATGCGATAAACGTGGTCTGCACCAAAGACTAAAACATGTTCAGGATTCTCATCCTGAATCAAATTAAAGTTCTGCAAAATTGCATCAGCACTGCCTGTGTACCAACGTGGACCTAAACGTTGTTGGGCCGGAACTGGAGTGATGTAGTTGCCCAGAAGTGCTGACATGCGCCATGTTGTTGTTATATGGCGGTCGAGAGAGTGAGATTTATATTGGGTCAAAACTGCGATTTTTAACATACTTGCATTAACAAGATTTGATAAAACAAAATCAATCAGGCGATAAGAACCACCGAATGGAACTGCAGGCTTTGCGCGATCTGCGGTAAGTGGCATTAAACGCTTACCTTCACCTCCAGCAAGGACAATTCCAAGGGGAAGTTTAAGTTTTGCCATGCGCTAACGATAGCCTGTACCTCTTGATGCGGATAGGGGGTTGATATGAGCGAGCTAAAAGTTGGCATCGTTACCAAGGAATGGCCCCCGGCCATTTATGGAGGCGCAGGCGTTCATGTTCTTCAATTAACGCAAGCCCTTCGCGCAATCAAAGATGTGCATGTTGATGTTCACTGTTTCGGTGGAAAACGCGATGATGCTTTCGGATACTCAATACCTGCAGAATTTTCAACCGCTAATCCTGCTGTTCAAGCCATTGCCACAGATCTTGAAATTGCAACGCATTTATCCAACGTAGATTTAGTTCATTCACATACGTGGTATGCCAATATGGCAGGACACATCGCATCTTTGCAATATTCAATCCCCCATATTGTCAGTGCCCATTCTCTTGAACCATTACGTCCGTGGAAAGCCGAACAATTGGGCGGCGGATATGCAATTTCATCATGGGCAGAAAAAACAGCATTTGAGGCCGCTTCTGCAATTATCGCAGTGAGCGATGGAATGCGCGCCGATGTATTAGCGGCATACCCATCAGTTAATCCCAATAAAGTTGTAACTATTCGCAATGGTGTTGATGCAACTAAATTTGCACCAAACGTTGACCCTTCAGTGCTTGCAAAGTATGGCGTCAGCGGACCATATGCCATTTTCGTAGGTCGAATCACACGCCAAAAAGGTTTAGCTCATCTACTTCGTGCTTGGAAAAACGTGTCCAGTGAATATGGCTTGGTTCTTGCCGCTGGAACTCCAGATGAAGAAGGAATTGGCAAGGAAGTTGCTGACCTTATCGCAGAGCTACAAAAAACTCGTGGCAATATTTGGTGGATCAAAGATATGTTGCCTCACAAGGAATTAACAGCGATGTTAACGGGTGCGGATCTATTTGTTTGCCCATCAGTGTATGAACCCCTTGGGATTGTTAACTTAGAGGCAATGGGCTGTGAAACTGCAGTTCTTGGTTCACGCGTTGGTGGAATTCCAGAAGTCGTTGCAGATAAAGAAACCGGTGAGCTTGTTGATTACACAGGCGATGCCGCTCTATTTGAAAATGCACTCACTGAATCTATTACGCGTTTAATGTCACAGCCAGAAATACTTAAGAAGTATGGAACTGCTGGCAGAGTACGCGTCATGAAAGAATTTGGTTGGGATGCTGTTGCTGCTGCGACTGTTGAACTGTACAAGCGCGTGATGGCATAAATGACCCGTAAATCCTGGATTCAGTTTGGAATTGTTGGTTTCTTGTGGGGAATTCCTTACTTATTAATGAAGGTCGCTGTTGCTGATATTCCGCCTCCCCTGATCGTTGCGGGCCGAACATTTATTGGTGCCTTAATTTTGATTCCAATAGCCATGAAGAAAAATACTTTCAAAGATGCCATCAAGGGAATCCGCTATGTAATTCCATACGCAGTCCTTGAAATGGTGGGGCCTTGGATTCTGATTACGAACGCTGAGAAAGAAATCTCCTCTGGTCTTGCTGGACTATTGATCGCCACAGTCCCGATCTTTTCAACTATTTTCTCTTCCTTGCGCGGGGATCATTCAGTGTGGCAACCCAAGCGAATCTTTGGGTTAGTTGTCGGATTTATTGGAATCGTTGCACTTGTTGGTATTGAATCAATTACTGGAAGCAGTAATCCGAAAGCCATTGCAATGGTGATTCTTGCAGCAATCATGTATGCCTATGCCGTTCTTATGATTACAGCTAACTTGCCAGGCGTTGATGGAATTGCCATTAACGGAGTGGCTATGGGGCTCACCTGTCTTTTCTACACTCCCATCGCAATTGCAATGTGGCCAAGTAATCCTGTTTCAACTAAAGCAATCGCAGCACTGGTTGCGCTGGGTGTGTTTAGTACCGCCATCGCTTTCATGCTTTTCTTTATTGTCATTATTGAAATTGGTCCCGCACGAGGATCGCTGACAACCTATGTAAACACGGCGGTTGCTGTAGTGCTAGGAATTATTATCTTAGGTGAGCCAATTACATTAGGAATTCAGGTTGGGCTACCTATGGTTGTTCTGGGTTCTTATCTAGCAAGTCGTAAAGAGAAAGTTTAACGACGCTCTTCAAAGCCGAGTTTGTCGAGCATGCGTGAATCACGTTGCCATTCTTTTGAAACTTTAATATGAAGTCCCAAGAAAATCTTGGCAACAAGGGCGCGTTCAATATCGGCTCGCGCTCGAATTCCGATTTCCTTTAATCGCACGCCTTGGTGGCCAAGCAATATCGCCCGCTGGGTATCGCGCTCTACGTGAATAGTTGCATGGACATCATAAAAGGGTCGTGAACCCTTTTCTTCTCGCTCACCAAACTCATCAATTGTTACAACGATGGAATGTGGCAGCTCCTCACGAACATCTTGCAATGCAGCTTCGCGGATGAATTCACATATCAACTTTTCAATTGCCTGATCACTCGTTGTTCCTTCAGGGTAATAAGCCGGTCCTGGTGGCAAAGCTGCCCCAATAAGTTGATTGAGCAAATCAATTTGATCATGAATTGCTGCAGATACCGGAATAATTTCATCCCACACAAAGCCTTGGGCTAGCTCCATAATTCCAGTTAAACGTAGGGCAAGCTTTTCCTTAGACAACAAATCTGTTTTAGTAATTACTGCAAACTTCTTGGCTCGAGGATGCTTAGCGATTTCTTGGGCAATATAGATATCCCCCGCCCCAGATGTTTCATCAGCTGGAATACAGAGAATGACGACATCAACTGAATCCATCGATTGATCTACAACTGCGTTAAGGCGATGACCTAATAAAGTTTTTGGCTTATGAACACCTGGAGTATCAACCAATACGGCTTGGAAATTGTCTCCATGAACGATGCCACGAATTGCGCTGCGTGTGGTGTTGGGATGGTGTGAAGTAATTGCAATTTTGCTACCCACTAAAGCGTTAATCAGAGTTGATTTTCCAACGTTTGGGCGGCCAACAATGGCAACGAAGCCCGAACGGAAATCACTCATAGGCCTATTCTCTCATTGATTTATACCGATGAACTCCACTGCATCTGCAACTGAAGTAACGATTTCAGCAGCACGTTCACCAATTAATCGGTGGCATCCTTCACTCGTTGGTGAATTAATCGGACCTGGGATCGCCATAACTGGTCGCATCATTTCGGCAGCATCTCTGGCTGTTCGTAATGACCCACTTCTAAATGCAGCTTCAACAACTAAAGTTGCCTGTGATATCGCAGCTATCAAGCGATTGCGTGTAAGGAAGCGATGTGGCAACGCTTTATGACCAGGCATAACTTCAGTTAACAGCGCACCCGATTCGCATATCTCTTCAAATAATCGAGTATTACCCGCCGGATAATTAATATCTATTCCGCAAGCAATAACTGCAATTGTTGATCCTTCGGCAACTAACGCTCCTTTGTGTGCAAAAGAATCAATTCCATAAGCACCGCCACTGACGATGCTCCATTGGCGATCGACAAAACCTGCTGCAAAATCATCAGCAATTCGTGCACCGTAATTGGTCGGATTGCGAGTACCGACTATGGCTAATGAATTCGTGCCAAGGGCCTCTAAATTTCCTTTAGCGATCAATGCGATTGGGGGTGTTGCTAGATCTTCAACTTTGGATGGCCAGAATGTATCTCCGGGAACTATCAATTGCGCATTCGAGAGTGCAATTGAACTTAAAACTTGATCGGCAGATTTTGAGGATATCTCTTTAATTAGTGGTGCATATTTGATTGTGTCGTAGTAACCACTTCTCAGTTTTTCAAAAATATCTATTGCATTTGAGCCATAGATTTCGGCAGACCAAAAACTATGTCCGCCTTCAATCGAACTAAAAAGTATCGCCCTTGCGTCGAGCTCATTCATAGCTCAATTCCTCCGCGCAAGCTATGGGCCTTTTCGACATCTTCTAAAGTCGGAAGCACATGTCCTGCTAAATCTGCCAAGGTCCATGAAACGCGAATAATTTTATGGAGTCTGCGAGCAGTGATGTGTTCCTTATCTAACTCATCATGCAGAAAATTCATAGCTTGCCGCTGTGGTTGAAAAACTGTGCGCAATGCCCGAGATGGAATATGCGAGTTGAGTTTCCATGAGTAATCGCTAAATCGTGTAGCTGCGATAGCGCGTGCAGTAATTACCCGAATACGAATATCCGCACTTGATTCGCCGAGATCGGTACGGGCCATATCCACGCGTCCAACTGGGTCAACATGAACGCGCATATCAATTCGATCCATCAATGGACCCGACAGACGATTGAGATATCTGCGCACCTGTAGCGATGTACATGTGCAGTTATGACCACGCCCCGTAAATTTCCCACAAGGACAAGGGTTTGCAGCCAGCACTAATAAGAACTGCGCTGGGAAAGTTAAATTCCCAATGCTTCTGGCGATTGTGATTGTTCCAGCCTCTAGTGGTTGGCGCAAAGAGTCCAAAACTCCTGAAGGACATTCGGGAGCTTCATCAATAAATAGAACCCCATTATGAGCAAGAGAACATGCCCCAGGTTTAATTACATGTGCGCCTCCCCCAACCATCGCAACTCGCGTTGTTGTGTGGTGTGGAGAAATTATTGGCGCAGTTAAAGAAGTTGGTGAACGATTGGTAAAAGAGCCTGATATCGAATGAACTGCAGTTACTTCTAAAGCCTGGGCAATTGTGAGGGCGGGCAAAATCGTTGGAATGCGTTCGGCAATCATTGTCTTACCAGCACCGGGCGGACCGATTAGTAAAAGGTGATGTCCACCTGATGCAGCAATTTCTGCCGCAAGTCGAGCTTGAGGTTGCCCCGCAACGTCGGCAAAATCTAGGTTCTCATCTGTAGGTTGCCAAGCGAATTCAATTTCATCTGCAACTTCGCGCTCCCCTGTGCGAAGCCATCGCAAAACTTGCTTCACATGTTCCATTGCAATGATCTCAATACCCTGCATGAGTTGTGCTTCCTGAAAATTGGCACGTGGAACTACCACGGTTTTTATCCCAGCTTTTTGAGCAGCGATTAGCGCTGGCAATACCCCACGGACCGAACGAATTCGACCATCTAATGAAAGTTCGCCAAGAAAAACAACATCTGCGATGGCATCGGGTGAGATTGTTTCGTGCGCCGATAAGAGTGCAATACAAATTGCTAAGTCAAAACTTGAGCCGCTCTTGGGTAACCATGCAGGAGAAAGTGAAACGGTCACTTTGCGGTTGGGCCAGATTTCGGAGCAATTAACGATTGCTGCCCTTACACGATCGCGAGATTCTGACAACGCTGCATCAGGTAGACCAAGCAGCGAATACATAGGAAGTCCATCAGCAATATCAACTTCAACAGTTACAACATGGCCATCTAAGCCAAGAAGTGCAACTGATTTTGTATGGGCAAGGCTCATAGAACACTGGCTCGATATTCAATGCTGTGTGAACCATTGGCAGCAATTAATACTGCAGCAACATCGATTTGATAATCACACCCTAAGCAACCATGCGTTGCTAGCCATCCAAGGGCTAAACGTTGCATGCGCATAGCTTTTTCACGATTAATCGCTTCGAAAGGGTGACCAAAGGCAACCGATGACCTGGTCTTTACTTCTATGAATGCAAAGACCCCAGATGGGTACAGGGCGATAATGTCTATTTCGCCTTCGCGAATTCGCCAGTTTCTTTCGATGATTTCTGCGTTATGGAGAACTAAATACTTTGAAACTTCCTCTTCGCCAAAAGCGCCTGTTCGTTGATTACTTTTTCTTTGCATACGCCGGACGATAAATTCCCCATCCGACTCTGCTATACCTGCAGTTTTTACTTGTGAATAAGCGCGGCCACATTCGAGAAAGATTGTCGATGTTGTGCACATGGACCATGCTCATTGAGTGCTTTTGTATGAGCTGCAGTGATGTATCCCTTATGTCCAGCAAATCCATAGACTGGAAAATCTTTATCCATTTCACGCATAATCCGATCACGCGTAACTTTTGCGACAATCGAAGCAGCGCTAATACTTACAACAACTTGATCACCTTTCCACACAGCTAAATTAGGAAAACCTAAACCTTCAATTGCATAACCATCGGTGAGAACATATGCAGGAGTTACGTCTAGTCCATTAACTGCTCTGCGCATCCCATCAAGATTTGCCGCGTGTACTCCTCTGGTATCAACTTCAGAGGCTGGAACTATTACTACGCTGATACTTGCTGCGATTGAATGAATAATTTCAAAGATTTCTTCACGTTTACTTTCACTTAATTCTTTGGAGTCGCGTACAGGTTCGAGTTGCGGTGCAAATGGATCGTGCAGAACAACTGATGCAATAACTAGTGGCCCGGCACATGCTCCGCGCCCTGCTTCATCAACCCCGGCAATAGGAGAAATACCTTCTTGAATGAGCAGTTGCTCAATAACCTTCATAGAAAACTATTTCAGAACGTCAATTTTTGGAACATAGGTAAGATTTTTATATGGCCAGATAACTGCAAATACTCGCCCAGTTACTCGCGATAGCGGCACAAATCCCTTGTTGACATCATCTTGGTGATATCTAGAATCTGCACTTGCTCCGCGATGATCTCCCATAACCCAGATCTTGCCCTTTGGAACCGTGACATTAAATTTCATATCACTGGGAACATTGCCGGCAAAAATATACGGTTCTGTTATTGACTTACCGTTAATGGTTAATAGCCCAGCTTTATTGCAACAAACAACATGGTCTCCACTAACGCCAATTACACGCTTAACCAAATACTGCTTAGCCGGATTAGGCAATACACCAACTGCGACTAAACCTGTTTTTAACTTAGAAATGTATTTGTTTGATGAGTAATCGCTGATTTCTGGCAACCATCCCGCTGGATCGCGGAAAACTACAACATCTCCTCGTGAAATATTTCGCGAAAGGAACGGGACTTTGTTAACTGCAACGCGATCTCTTACTTGCAAAGTATTTTCCATTGATCCAGAAGGAATATAAAAAAACTGCACAAGAAAAGTTTTTATAATTAGGGAGACAACAAGTGCAACTACAACAAGGACTGGGAGCTCCCGAAGGAGGGAACCCTTACGACGCATTACGCTGATTATTCGGCAGCAGGTGTTGCTTCAGCGACAACATCAGCAGCAACATCTTCAGCAACTGGGGCTTCGACAACAGCCTCTGTTACTGGAGCCTCTACTACTGCCTCTACAACCGGAACCTCGGACACAACGTCCTCAACAACAGCAGCTGCTACAACTACAGGAGCGATTGTTTCAGCCACTGGAGTTGAAAGAATTCCATCACCGTAACCTTCAACGCCATCGCGCTTTTCGCGAATCTTTGCAGCCTTACCGCGAAGATCGCGTAAGTAGTAAAGCTTGGCGCGACGTACTTCGCCCTTCTTTACTAGTTCAATCTTTTCAATAACTGGTGTGTGAACTGGGAATGTACGTTCTACGCCAACACCGTAAGAAACTTTACGAATAGTAAATGTTTCGCGAACGCCATCGCCTTGGCGACGGATAACAATTCCTTGGAAGACCTGAAGACGGCTTTTGCTACCTTCGATAACACGAACGTGAATCTTGAGCTCATCGCCAGCACGAAACTGTGGGATGTCTTTGCGCAGCGAAGCTGCATCTACGGCGTCAAGAATATTCATGGAATTCGTCCTTTTTTATCTTCATATATTAAGCACCGGCTTTGGCAGGTGCAGACTGCGTATCTTGCCACAGAAGGGGCCTTCCGCGTAAATCGGCTTTTCTCAGGCGGGAATCTCCCGCATGAGCGCACCATGAATGTGGGCTCCACCTGCCACCGTTAACTCCATCCCCCGCCACACGTGCGTGGTCACAATTGCCCCAGCTTCTTTGGCAATTAAGGATGCCGCCGCTAGATCCCATTCCTTTAATCCAGTTTCAATATAGCCATCGACCATACCTGTTGCCACACAACAAATATCTGTTGCGGCGGCTCCCATCCGTCGAATATCACGAATTTTGGGAACCAATGTATTAACAAGATCTAATTGATTAATACGGTCGGCTACATCGTAAGCAAATCCAGTTGAAATCAAGGCACGATTTAACTCAATGGGTTCATTACATGCGATTGGAATTGAATTTAAAAAAGCTCCGCCACCACGGGTTGCATGCCAGGTTGATCCGATAGTCGGTGCATGTACAACGCCAGCTACGACTCCTTGTGCATCTTTGAGCGCAATGCTGATATTCCAACCAGGTAAGCCATAGAAGTAATTAACCGTTCCGTCAACTGGATCTATCACCCATGTGTAGCCCGACTTAGATTCGCGAGCAGCGCCTTCTTCACCGATGATTCCATCATCAGGGCGGGATGCAAGAATGGCATTCACAATAAGTTTTTCGCTAGCTACATCCATCTGTGTTGCAATATCAATAGCCGTTGATTTTGAGGTTAACTCCCATGATGCCGGGCGATCAAGAAGTAATTCCCCTGCCTTTAGCGCAATCTGCTGTGCTAATGCAAGAAGTTCATCATTGATGCTCATCTGCTTATCCTAACCCTGACATAGGATGGGCAGCATGTTCTCGGCATATACGACCTTATTTCGCACTCCGGGAGCGATGAAGTTTTCTATTCCTGCCCTCATCGGTCGAATGCCAATTTCAATGGATTCGTTAGCCCTTATTTTTATCGTTGTTGCGGTGAGCGATTCCTACACACTAGCTGGCGCTCTTAGCGCCGTTGCATCAATAGTAATTTCGATTTCTACCCCTTATTGGTCAAGGCTTTCAGATCGCATTGGGCAACGCACAATGTTGCTTCGTGTGATTCCGCTCAAGATTGCAGGGCTGACAATTTTTATTGCACTAGTAATGAACCACGCCCCTATTTGGACATGGTTTGTCTCGATCATTTTCGCTGAACTCACGTCTGTAAATGTCGGTGGGCTAGTGCGTCGCCGTTGGCTGCATGTATTGAGCCCAGATAAGTCAACTACTGCAGAAGATGAGAGCGATAAGCATTTAGTCAATACGGCTTATTCTTACGAAGCTTTGATGGATGAGGTTGTCTTTATCGTGGGACCAATCACGGCAACTGCATGCGCAACATCTATTGCACCGGCAGCCGGATTAATTGCAGGAATGATTTTGATGTCGATTGGCATGCCATTGTTTGCAATGCAACGCGCATCCGAACCACTACCTTCGCCAGTTCGTACTAAAGATCCTCATCCTCCTGTCATCGGAATACCTGTAGTTCAAGCCATCGCACTCTCCACTACTTTTACGGGTGGATTCTTTGGTGCAATCTCTATCGTGGTCGTTGGTTTTTCCCAAAGCCAAGGACATAAAGCTCAAGCCGGTTTGCTCCTAGGCCTCTGGGCATGTGGCAGTGCAGTAATGGCGCTAGTCAACGGATTGGTTAAGTGGAAAGTTTCATACACTGCACGATTCTTAATGTTTCTTACCGCACTTACCGTGCTTTCAATCCCTTTCATATTTGTACATTCAATTTTCTGGCTAGCTGTTGCGCTCTTCTTTAACGGTTTTGCTATCGCGCCATTAGTAGTAAATGCCTATGGGGTTGTGCAAGAAGTGGTGCCAAGTGAACAGATCACTGAATCTTTTACATGGGTCGTAGCCGGAATGCCACTGGGTGGCGCGTTATCTAGCGCACTGGGCGGATGGGTTATCGATAGGTACGGCGCACAAACTGCTTTTTGGGTACCTCTGGGATTTATGTGTGCAGCTTTATTAGCCACACTGCCCTTCTTTCGCGTTTATAAGGGGCTAATCCATTACTCTCTGAACCGTGACCGAGCTTAGATTAAACGGCAAGAACGAAGACGGTACCCACCTGTCTCTACATGACAATGATGGAGCCGAATTCACTCTTCGTATTAGTGACACATTGCGTGCCACTGTAAATCAACCTCGTCTTAGCGCAGTTCCTGAACAAGAAGTTGAAACAATTTCGATTAAAGAAATTCAACGACGTTTGCGTGCAGGAGAACTTGCTGAAGAGTTAGCTCGCGAGAATAATATTTCTATTGAAAAGGTCGAACGTTTTTCTGGTCCAATCTTGCAAGAACGTATTTATATCATTGATCAAGCTCAGCAAGTTCCAATCCGCAAAGAAGGCGGACGCGATCCAGTTAACTTATTAGGCGTAGTTGTGTCGCGTCTTGCTCCTCGCAACATCGATCTTTCAGATTTGTCTTGGAGCACGTGGCGACATGAAGATGGAACTTGGACCGTTGAACTCCATTATCCAAATACAAGCGGTGTTGGAATTGCACAGTGGAACTTTGACACTACTCGACGCGCACTTGCTTCTATGGATGAAAATGCGCGCTGGATGATGGGCGATGAACCACCTGCACGTCAGATGCCTGCACCTGGTCTTGTGTACTCAGATTCAAATCACCCTTCAATTCGCGAAGAAATCACCCCTACTCCAGAAGTTCCTCGCTTAGCTGTTATTCGCGAACTTCCAGATGACGAGGCAACGCGTGATGGCGTTGTTGCGCGAGCAAAAGTTCCAAGTTGGGATGAAATTATGTTTGGAATTAAGCCAACCGAAGATCAAGAATAATTTTTTTAAAACTTAACTCAACGAAGTTGTAAGTAATCCAACCTGAGACTCAATCTCACTATTTCCACCATGATGGCCAACCATCGCACCTTCTTTTTCAGCGCGTTCTGGATCCAATAAAACAACTCCTGCCTGAGCGATTGCAATGACATCGCCCATGCGATCAAGTGAATCAGCGGTCACATCTACCCCAAATAAATTGCTCGCTAGGGCCGCTTCTCGATTTAGTACGGTTGCGCGATTTCCTAAAAACTCTTGCCACCTGCCCGAAACTTCTGCGCGTGAATCAACACTGTCTAACTCAGGCGATAAATATAGGTGCCGGGCACGCGGTTCTCCACCAATAACGGCCACGCCTTCCAATAAAGAATTCTCTCGGCCAATAACAATTTTTTCATCCACATTCACCATTCCGTGATCAGATGTCAGCCAAATGCGGGTTCCTTTTGGCATCTCTTTCATTAAGTTTGAAAACATTTGATCAATCATTGAAAGCGCAGCTAACCATTTATCACTTCCTACTCCATCACTATGGCCAGCTGCATCTAAATCATTGACATACAGATAGACAAATGAAGGCGTCTTTTGAAGCGCAGCCTTTGTCTCAGCGATCAAATCTGCGGCAACATTTGCACCTTTGTATTGTGCGCCGCGGAAAACCGCACGAGTAAATCCAGAGTTCTCATATCGTTTGGCTGCAACGTGGGTAACCACAATATTTTCGGCAACTGCGCGCTCAAACAAAGTTGGAACTGGTTGCCAATTCAAAGGGTCAACTCGCTCATCCCACTTGAGAGCGTTGAGAATTCGACCACCACTGCGGGGAACTTGGACGGTATATCCCAACATTCCATGTACTCCTGGCAACGTTCCGGTCGTTAGCGTTGCTAAAGAAGTTGCAGTTGTAGATGGAAAAGATGTTTGGATAGTTGCAAAATTTGTAAGTCTAGAAATAGCTGGCATTGCATCGCCATATTTTTCAATAACATCTGCGCCAAAGCCATCAATAAGAAATAAAAGCTCACGCCCACTGGGCGATGGACCAACGCTTAATTGGTCCTCGGCAGTTGATAGCCCCAAGGATGAAAAGATCGATGGAGTTATCTGGGATAAATGCACGTTCATATCTTCTCACTACATCGGCTAAGGTTGACCCATGAAGAGTGCAATTAAATATTCAGCCGAAGTTTCGGCTGCAATTGCAGCAGGCAAGCCCATCGTTGCACTCGAATCTACGATTATTAGCCACGGATTACCACGCCCCTCAAATCTTGCAGTAGCCCAAGAGTGCGAACGTATTATTAGAGAGCGTGGAGCCGTTCCTGCCACTATCGCCCTACTAGATGGCGTTGTACATATCGGCCTTGAAGCCAGTGAACTCGATGCGATCGCAAACCGTGATGATATTTCTAAAGCATCTTCTCGTGATTTGGCCATAATTATTGCTCAAGGAAAAAGCGCGGCAACCACTGTTGCTGCCACGGCACATATTGCAGCAATCGCTGGGATAAAGGTTTTTGCAACAGGTGGTTTGGGCGGAGTCCACCGCGGAGCAAATGAATCCTTTGATGAATCTGCCGACCTAACCGCCCTGTCACAGTTAGATATGACTGTTGTATGTGCCGGTGTTAAATCAATTCTTGATGTCCATGCCACGTTAGAGCGCCTTGAGACTCTAGCCATTGCAATTGTGGGCTATAAAACCAACCGCTTCCCTGGTTTTTACTTAACTGATTCTGGCTTTGAAATCGAACATCGTGTTGATTCAGCCGATGAAATTGCATCAATTATCAAGGCACGTAGCGATGTACATACCGCTAACCGCGCTTTGATCGTTACAAATCCTGTTGCTGTACAGATGGATAAATCACGTCATGACCAAATTCTGGCATCTGGCCTAGCCAATGCAGTGCGCGATGGAATCGATGGCAAGTATGTAACTCCGTATCTACTCGAACATTTCCATACTGCAAGCCAAGGTGAATCCCTTGCAATTAATACTGAAATTATTAAATCAAACTGCGCACTAGCCGCAGACATTGCAGTGGCGTTATAAATGAAAAAGATTCTATGTATCGGCGACCTGGCCCTTGACGTTATTTCACAGCTCAAAGAGCCAATTAATTATGGAAATGACACGGCTAGTCGCATCAGTAGCCACCCGGGTGGCCAAGCGGCAAATGTTGCAACATGGATTACCCGCACACACTCCAAGTCACAGTTAGTTGCCCGTGTAGGAAATGATCCAGTGGGATTTGCTCTTATTTCAGATTTAGATAAATACGGCGTAGAACATATGAATTTAATGCACTCTGGGCGCCCAACTGGTGTTGTTGTAATTTTAGTTGATTCCAATGGCGAACGAACAATGTTTCCAGATAACGGAGCTAACGCCGACCTTGAATTAAGCGATCTACCTCCACTAGATGATGTAGATGGCGTTTATTTGAGTGGCTATGCATTACTTGATTTCCGCAGCCGTGATGCCGTTCTATCGATGATTAAGAAGATTAAGGCTGCTGGAAAGCCAATTTATTTTGATCCCACAACAACGGGTGCCATGAAGATTGTCTCTCGCGACGAAGTCTTGTCCTGGGTCTCTTTAATGGATGGAATCTTGCTTAACTCTGAGGAAGCGCTCTATCTTGGAGATGCCACAGATGTTAAGAGCGCAGAAAAGAATTTAGCGGCTTTCACTCCACTTGTTGTCATCAAACTAGGTTCTCGCGGAGCAATGGCCGTTCACAACGGCACAGTTGCAAAAGTGTCTGCCGTCACTACAAGTGTGGTTGATACAACTGGTGCTGGAGATTCATTTGCTGCTGGATTTATTCCAAAGTGGCTGGAAACAAATGATTTAGAAGCCGCCCTTTCTGCCGGAACTGCACTCGCGGCAAAGTGTGTAGCAGCTGTTGGGGCGCGCCCTCCCCTAGATTAAGCAACTCTCTTGGCAGAATGCTCCAATGGCAACTGCGAAGACTCCCGCGAAAACAGCGGCAAAAGGTAAAAAACCTATCGGTCCAAAACCTGGTGAATATCCCGGCAAGATCGTAGACATTGATGTATCTAAAGAAGTTTCGGAATCATTTCTTGAATATGCATACTCTGTTATTTATTCACGTGCACTTCCTGATGCCCGTGATGGTCTAAAGCCAGTTCATCGTCGCATCTTGCATCAGATGGCAGATATGGGTCTTCGCCCAGAACGTGGACATGTAAAGAGTGCACGTGTTGTTGGTGAAGTCATGGGTAAATTACACCCACACGGTGACGGTGCAATTTATGACGCACTTGTTCGCATGGCCCAATCATTTTCGATGCGCTTGCCACTTATCGATGGCCACGGAAACTTTGGCTCACTCGATGCCGGCCCTGCAGCAATGCGTTATACCGAAGCGCGTCTTGCTAGCGCTGCAATGGCGATGGTGGCAGAAGCCGATGAAGATACGGTTGATTTTGGTCCTAACTACGACGGACAACTATCAGAGCCTTTAGTTCTTCCTGCGGCATATCCCAACCTTTTAGTTAATGGTGGATCAGGTATCGCAGTAGGTATGGCAACCAATATGGCTCCCCATAACTTGGGCGAAGTTATCGCTGCTACAAAGTTTTTAATCGAAAACCCCACTGCAACTATTAAGCAATTGATGAAATTTGTTCCAGGTCCGGATTTTCCAACGGGCGGTGAAATCGTTGGTCTTGAAGGTGTTCGTGAGGCATATGCCACGGGTAAGGGTTCATTTAAAGTTCGCGCCAGCGTTGAAATTGAAAAAGTTACCTCACGCAAAATGGGAATTGTCATCAAGGAACTTCCCTTCACGATCGGACCTGAAAAGGTTGTTGAGCGTATTGCCGCCCTTGTTAAAGCCAAGAAAATTGCCGGCATCAGCGACATTATCGATCTCACCGATGGACAGACCGGCACCAATGTTGTGATCGAGATTAAAAATGGTTTCGAGCCTGAAGCAGTTCTAGAACAGCTGTATTCACTGACCCCGATGGAAGATGCTTTCTCAATTAATGCTGTGGCCCTAGTTAAAGGAAAGCCACAGACTTTGGGATTAAAAGAACTTCTTAAAGTATTTATCGAACACCGCATCGAAGTTGTGCGCCGTCGCAGTGAATACCGTAAAGCTAAAGCTGAAGGACGTTTAACTCTGGTAGATGGTTTACTCAAAGCCATTATCGATATCGATAAAGTAATCAAAATCATTCGTGCAAGTGATGACGCAGCAACTGCCAAGGAAAAGTTGATGAAGGACTTTAAGTTAAACGATGAGCAAACAACTTACATCTTGGATATGCCACTTCGTCGTTTAACTAAAATGAGCAAACTTGAACTTGAAACTGAGCACAAGGAACTTAAAGCCACTATTGCCGAGTTAACTAAACTGCTCAAGAGCGAAGATGCGATTAAAGCACAGGTTTCAGATGAATTAACTGCCGTTGGTAAGTCATTTGCTACCCCACGAAAAACTCGAATTGGCGCTGCCTAACCTCTAGCCGTTAAACTACGGCGTGATTTCAACCCAAGCGCTAGAACTTCGAGCAGGTGCTCGCCTAC
>WLIQ01000023.1 GCA_009726135.1 Actinomycetota bacterium
ATTTCTTCAACTTCACAGTTGATGCCTGCAATTATCTCAAGCATGCTTCAGAAGTATGGATCAAAGTTCACATACTTCTTCGGTATCAACGGTGCATACGCTAACGGTGCTGCTCCAGCTCTTCAATCAGCTGGAATTTCACCAACAGGCGCACCATTCGCAATTGCAGCAGGAGACGGTGACAGTGCTGAACTCAACCGTATCCGTACAAGCAAGTACCAGCTAGCAACAGTTGCTGAGCCTCTTTACCTACAGGCATGGCAGCTAATTGATGCAATCAACAGCACCTTTGCTGGTGTAAAGATTGCTAAGTGGGTTGCAGCACCTGGCTTGATCGATAAGTCAAACGTTCCAAAGGGAGACATTTTCGATCCAGCTTCTGGATACCGTAACGTCTACCTAAAGCTATGGGGAGTTAAGTAACTCTCGATAGAGCAATAGATTAAAAGATGTAAAACTCCAGCAAGGTTGTAAAATAACCTTGCTGGAGTTTTACTTTTACCCATCACGGAGGAATATATTATTGACGCAGATCTTTCAGTAATCACCAAGCGCCTTCGAACAGAAGTACGTGGTGATGTCAGTGATGCGCATATTAAAATTGCAGAGTATTCAACGGATGCCTCAAATTATCGCGTCCCACCTGCGCTGATCGTAATTCCCAAAGATTCTGCAGATATCATTTCAGCACTTTCAATTGCGAAAGAATCCAATATTCCTGTAACACTTCGTGGTGGAGGAACTTCAATCGCTGGTAATGCAATTGGTACTGGCATTGTGATTGATACTTCTGTATACATGAATAAAATCATTAATCTTGACCCCGTTTCGCGTACTGCAATCGTGCAGCCTGGGGTAATTCTCTCCTCGCTACAAAAACTAGCTGCGCCTCATGGTTTACGTTTTGGCCCAGACCCTTCTACGCAAAGTCGAGCCACAATGGGTGGGTTGATTGGTAACAACTCATGTGGTCCACATGCACTCTCATTTGGAAAAACTGCAGAGAATGTCGTCTCTTTAGATGTAATTGACGGTCGACTTCGCCGATTTAGCGCACAAAAAAATATTGATTCAATTCCTGGTTTATCCCAATTAGTCAGTTCAAATTTAGCAACGCTACGCACTGAATTTGGAAAATTTGGGCGGCAAGTAAGTGGTTATTCACTGGAGCATCTTTTGCCTGAAAATGGTGGTGATCTGGCTCGCGCTTTAACGGGCACTGAGGGAACTCTTGTAACGGTTTTAGAGGCAGAAGTAAGACTTGTAGAGCAAAGCCCAGCACCTGCTCTCGTCGTTTTGGGTTATCCAGATATGCCATCTGCCGGTGATGATGTTCCAAATCTCTTGCGCTTTAAACCACTTGCGATGGAGGGCTTAGACATTCGCCTCATAGACGTTGCACGTGAGCATTGGAAGGGAAAAGGTTTTCCAGAATTACCATCCGGTAAAGGCTGGTTAATGATTGAAGTAAGTGGCCATGATTCAGAGGATGCAGTGGCGCGTGCAAATGAATTAGCGGCCGCCGCTGCGACAAATGACATTATGGTCTTACCGGCAGGACCGCAAGCTCGTACGTTATGGCAGCTTCGTGCAGATGGATCTGGCTACGCAGGTAGAACTGCTAGTGGCAAACAAGCTTGGCCTGGTTGGGAAGATGCAGCCGTTCCTCCTGAGAATCTAGGAACGTACATGCGCGAACTTGAAAAATTAATGGCTGCAAGTAATTTACAGGGCGTACCTTTTGGCCACTTTGGTGATGGCTGTATTCACGTGCGCATAGATTTTCCACTAGATCGTGAGAGTTCAACATTTAGATCATTTATTGAAGATGCAACTGATTTAGTTTTAAAGTTAGGCGGCTCCCCTTCTGGTGAACACGGTGATGGGCGTGCCCGAAGCGAGATGCTCACTCGCATGTACTCACCCACCGCAATTTCTTTATTTGGCGGAATAAAAGAAATCTTTGATCCACAAAACTTTCTTAATCCCGGAGTAATTGTTAAACCAAGGCGTATTGATGATGACTTACGTCGACCTAAAGCGGTTTCAATCAAAAATGGTGGCGGCTTTGCTTTTGCCGACGATGACAATGATTTCACCAAAGCAATTCACCGCTGTGTTGGCATCGGAAAATGCCGCGCAGATAACACCTCAACTGGTGGCTTTATGTGTCCTTCATATTTGGCCACTAAAAATGAATCTCACGTAACGCGTGGCCGTGCGCGCGTACTTCAAGAAATTACACAAAATACGGGCAAAAGTACGGATTGGTCATCACCAATTGTTAAAGAGTCCCTTGATCTGTGTCTGAGCTGTAAAGCCTGCGCCAGTGACTGCCCCGCCGAAGTAGATATGGCTAAATACAAATCTGAGGTTTTATATCAACAGTACAAAGGAAAACTACGGCCACGCAGCCACTACATTCTTGGGCAACTTCCACGATGGGCAGCTTTAGCGCGAATCTCACCTAAGGCAGTAAATGCCCTTTCGCAATCAAAGTTAGGAAGCAAAATTGTTCTAAAAGTTGGCGGAATGGATGCACGACGTTCGCTGCCTCGCTTTGCAGAACAAACTTTCTTTGTTTCCAAAAAAACGACCCAAAGTTCAAAACCACAAATCCTTTTATGGGTTGATTCTTTTACGCAATCTTTTACTCCAACCGGGGCATATGCAGCCAAAGCGTTACTGGAGAAAATTGGATACGACGTTGTAATCCCGGAACAATCAGCATGTTGCGGATTAACCTGGATCAGTACTGGCCAACTAGATGGCGCTAAGAGCCGCTTAAATAAACTACTCGATGTTTTTGAACCTTATTTAGACAAAGGTATGGAAATTGTTGGTCTAGAGCCTTCGTGTTTAGCCGTTTTAAGATCAGACTTACTTGATTTGTTACCAGAAGATTCACGCTCACAACAAGTTGCACAATCCACCTTTACGATTGCCGAGATCATCAATAAAGCTGCCTTGAATCCTAAACTCATGTGGAGAGCGCCAGATTTGAGCCACATGACCTTAGTTGTGCAACCACATTGTCATCAGCATGCAGTCATGGGCTTTCGTGATGACCAAGAAGTTTTACAAAGTACGGGAATAGCTTTCACCCAACTTGCAGGTTGTTGCGGATTAGCCGGTAACTTCGGAATGGAAGATGGACATTATGATCTATCAGTTGCCGTAGCAGAAAATGCTTTGCTACCAGCGCTTCGAGCAAAAGATGCGACTACTGTATTTCTAGCTGATGGATTTTCTTGTCGAACTCAAGCAGATCAACTAGCAGGGGTTGCGGGAGTCACGCTTTCAGAGCTTCTGCTATCTAGCTCAACTACTTCATGAAAACCATTGTTTTAGATGATGATCCAACAGGTACTCAATGTGCCACCAATGTTGCCGTTTTACTGGATTGGGATACGCAATCAATAGTTAAGGCTCTTTCTCAAGCAGACAGTGTCTATATCCAAACTAACTCCAGAGCGCTAAGTGAAGCCGATGCTGTAGCCCTTGCCAAGCGAATTAAGTCTGAAGGAGATGAAGCAAGCCAGCTTCTGAATGAACCAATCGAATATGTTCTACGTGGTGATTCCACAATGCGCGGTCATGTATTTTCTGAGACTTCCGTTTTCCTAAAACCAAACTCATCCATACTTTTTCTGCCGGCTTATCCAGAAGTGGGTCGTACAACTATTGATGGTGTTCACTACGTACTGATCGAAGGCATCAATACTCCTGCTCATCAAACCGAGTTTGCGAATGACCCCGTTTTTTCTTTTACATCAGGCACAATGGCGGATTTCGTTACAGAGAAATCAGACCGAACCGCTGTTCCAATCGCACTTGATTTAATCAGGCTAGGTGCTGATTCATTAGCTCAAATCTTTAGAGAAGTTCCCGCAGGATCAGTTATTGTCCCCGATGCACAAACAGATGCAGATATTGAAATTATTGCTGACGCAGTTAAGTTGCTAAGAAATGATGCTGCCCCACTCGTTGTTCGAAGCGCTGCCCCACTTGCTGCCTTATTAGCCGGAGTTCGCAGTACATCACTGCTACGCGGTCCGCTCATGGGCACAGCACCTTTCTCAGTGCTTCTTGTTGCTGGTTCTCACACTGCGGGTGCAACTAGCCAACTTGCTGATGCCCAAGCGCGCTGGGGGCAACCTGCCGTTATTAATACCGAACGTGCGATGCAGGATCCGCAAGCAGCAGCCCAGGAAGCTATCGCTGAAGTTAAAACACAAATCTCGACTACATCTTTTGGCTTTGTAACTTCGCAACGCACCCGCCGCCCCGAAGACAACACTTTGCATCATGGCGAAATGGTTATGAAGGCAATTATTGCAACAGTTCAAGGGGCTGCAGCATTAGTGGATGTGATCGTTGCAAAAGGTGGAATTACATCAGCTGAAGTAGCTAGAGCTGGAATTGGCGCAAAAGAGGCCTGGGTGCTTGGCCAAATACTTCCAGGTATTTCTGCATGGAAACTTAAAAATGCTAATGGCCGGGAATATTTATATATTGTCGTACCAGGTAATGTCGGAAATCATGACACCTTGATTAAAACATTAGAAATTGTAGGTATGAACTAAAGGGCAACAATTTTATTTGCCAGAATTCCTATTCCTTCAATCTCAAGTTCGACTTTATCTCCTACATGAACTGCATACATCGATGTTGGTGAGCCGCCAAGCACAATATCTCCCGCAGCAAGTGTTGTGTATTGAGTGATGTGAACTAACTGCGCTGCAACACCGCGCGCTAATTGGTTAGTAGAGGTCTCAATAACCTGCTTGCCATTGACTCTGACAATGAGTGTGCAGTTATCAAAGTTAGCTACATCAGTTTCAATCCAAGGCCCTAAGGGAGTAAATCCATCACCATTTTTTGATTGAAGCAATAGATGATCATGGGGGGTTTGCTCAGGAAGAGTGACGTCATTGCCGATAGTGAAACCTAAAACGTGGTCTAAGGCATTTTCGAGAGTGAGGTTACGTGCTGTTTTAGAGATTACCGCAGTTAATTCGCACTCGACATCCATCTGCCCGAGTGAATCATCTTTATAGATCGGATCATTGGGTCCAGCTAAAGTGCGAGTTGATTTGTGGAATGCCTGAGCTGGATTGTTGATTTGATCCGGGGTTCCGTTATGAGCCATTCCAAGAATGACGCCGGGTGTCACTGGTGCAAGAAAAGTGAAATCAGCTTCTGCGAAAGTCGAACCTGTGTAAGTAAGTGGCTTAGCAAAGATATCTTCAACTTCATGCCAGGAGCCATTTTTAAATGCAACCTGGTGTACGCCATTGCCTGACTTAATGCGAGCTAGCTTCATTTTTACCCGATTCTTTTAGTAGTGCTTGGCTGCATCCTGTGTCGAAGTTTTAATATGGTACAAACTTGTATTAGCTGCAATAAATAGATCGCTACCGTCATCGCCACCAAAGGCCAGATTTCCAACCTTTTCAGGTGTTGGAATAGTCCCGATATGGACACCTGCAGGTGTAAATATCTGTACTCCGATCTCACTTGAGCACCAAAGGTTTCCATCTTTATCTACACGGAAGCCATCGATTACGCCCTCTTTAATATCAATCAGAGTGCGACCATTTTTTGCTCGCCCATCCTGCATGTCATAAGCGCGGATGTGGTGATTTCCAGTTGCCTTAAACAACACTGATGTATCTGCAACATAAAGAATTGATTCGTCAGGTGAAAAAGCCAGGCCATTAGGCTCTTCGACATCGGTTACAACTGGGCGAAGTTTTTGTGTCTTTGGATCAAAGGCAAAAACAAAACAATCTTCATATTCCTTCACGCCTGGGTGGCCTTCGATTTCAACAATAATTCCATATGGAGGATCAGTAAACCAAATAATTCCATCACGTGAGACCACTACGTCATTAGGTGAGTTGAAGCGAACTCCATCATATTTTCCTATGACAGTTGTAACTACACCATCAGTATCTCTTTCAATATGTCGAAGTCCATGAGAGCACTGAAGGACAGTTCCATCAAGATCAAGTGTCCGCCCATTCGTGAATTCGACATCAGATTTATAGGTTTTAGTTTCGCGGGTCTCTGGAAAGTACTCAAGAATTCGATTATTGGGGATATCACTCCATCGTAGAGATTTACGTGAAGGAATCCAGCAAGGGCCTTCTGACCAAATGGCTCCAGTAAAAACCTTATCCAGATCAGTTCCATATGGAAGTAAATCTGACAAATTGCTCATTCGTTACCCTTTCGTTACCTAAAACCATTTCTTCAAAACTAAATCAACAATGTTCTACTTAACTCAATGGTGTCTGTTGCCTGGGGTGGGCGTGCAAAGTAAACTTTACTTGAGCTAGTCCTACTGGCGCAATATAAAGGAGAGCATAGATGGCAAGTTCTATTGAAACACCTGATTTTGCAAAGAACATTAAATTTTTAGGTCACACACTTCAGGGTGATCGTGCTGATGGAATGCAATTAATGGTGCATAAGGGTTATGCATATGTTTCACACATGTTCTCAAATGGATTTACTGTTATTGACGTACGAGATCCTCGTAAACCAATTCCAGGTAAGTACTACCCAGCTGCATCAGGAACGTGGAATATCCATATGCAAGTAGGCGATGACATGCTTTTGGTTATTAGCGCAGCTAATCTTTTTGCAGCCATTCCTAACGAAGCCGACTATTACGGTCAGTCTTTTGGCGAAATTTTCATGAAGCGCCCCAAGGACTACGAAGCAGGCATGCGCGTTTATGATTTAAAGGATCCGGCAAATCCCCGTGAAATTGGTTTCATGGAAGTTGATGGCGTTGGCCTTCACCGCATTTGGTACACCGGTGGTCGCTGGGCATATGCATCAGCATTGCTTACAGGTTTTACCGATTACATGTTTATTACAATCGATATGCAAGATCCAGCTAAGCCAAAGCTTGTTGGTAAGTGGTGGATTCCAGGACAAAATATTGCCGCTGGAGAAAAGCCTTCATGGGATCCACTGAAGTGGCGATACGGACATCACCATTCAGTTATCTCTGGCGATACCGCATACGGCGCATGGCGCGATGGTTCACTCGTAATTCTTGATGTTAAAGATCGAGCTAATCCTGAATTAATCGTTCATAAGCAATGGTCTCCACCATTTGAAGGTGGAACACATAGCCCACTTCCTATTCCAAATCGAAACTTATTGCTGGTTGGCGATGAAGGAACTATGGATGATTGCCAAGATGGAATCAAACGTATTTGGGTATTTGATATTAGAGATCCAAAGAACCCAATCTCAATTTCTACTTTCCCAATTCCGGATGAGGCAGATTATCCAAAGAAGGGTGGCCACTTTGGTCTCCACAACTTCCACGAGAATCGACCTGGCTCTTTCGTAAGCGATGAAATTTTCTTTGCTACTTATCAAAATGCCGGCATTCGAGTCTTTGATATTAAGAATGAATTCAGTCCTCAAGAAGTCGGGTACTGGGTTCCACCAACACCTGAAAAGATGTGGGACAAGCGTCCAAATCGTCCACAGGTTGTACAGAGCGCTGACTGCTTTGTAGATGCAAACGGAATCATTTATATGACGGACTACAACACTGGGTTATACATTCTTCAATACGAAGGCTAATTCCCCTAGTTCTAATAAGTAAGGCCCCTACTGATAATTTGGTGGGGGCCTTACTTGTAGGCAAAAACTCTGTGTAAGTGGTTTACTGGTTCCCATAATGAAAAGCATTCGCGAATATAGATACTCAAAAGGCTGGATCGTATTACTGGCCACCGCAGTTGGTCTGAGCTATGGCGGATATACATACATTAATCGTGCAGTTACATCTCAGGTTTATGTGACAAACTGCGGAATGCAGGATTACAAACCCACAACAATTATTAAGTTCTGCGCCGATGCTGGCGTTGGAGTTGGTGCAATTGAGTGGAGTTCATGGAGCGCCGAGGGTGCAACGGGTGAGGGTAAATATGAGATCAATGACTGCATCCCAACATGTGTTGCAGGAAAGCTACATTCTGCAGATGTGACAGTGGTTTTGAGTAAATCAAAAACGATAGCGGGCAAACCAACCCTGACTCACATTGTTGTAAAGACCAAAGATGGCAAGAACTTGCCGCTTAGCGATTCTCCTACTGATGCCTGGCCCATGGAGCTTGCAGGTTAATTAGCGCGGCGAAGTAAGCAAAAGAGTTGCCGCAAGGAACAAGATTCCCAGTGCAGAAAATGCTGTCAGACCTCTGCGAACTTTTGGCCGGGCCAGTACCGTCGTAGCTCTTCCAATAATTGAGATTAAAAATGCGTACCAGGAAGCCGAAGTAAGGGCTTGCACAATTGAGAGCAAGAAGATTCCCCAGCCCAAGTTGAAATCTTTAGGAACAAACTGAGGTATAAATGCCACAGCAAATACTGCAGCTTTTACATTTGTCAGATTGGTCAATAATCCCAATCTGAACGCTGGGCCTAAACCAATTTTGGCAGTACCTTCATAATCAAATTTTCCAAATTCATGGCGCAAAGACCATAAAGTTTGAATTGCAAGGAAAGTTAGAAAAGCAACACCTGCGTATTTGAGTGCGGTATATGCAGTTTGAGAACGTGCAAAGACTTGAGATAAACCAATTGCAGATGCTGCTCCCCAGAAAATGAGTGCCGTGCTTGTGCCAATCAATGTTGTGTATGCAGTTTTGCTCCCACCAATTATTGATTGGCGCAAAATCATTGCGACGGTTTGTCCAGGCACGATTGCAAGTAGAAGAGCGGTCAGCACAAAGGCTGGAAGGACGTGCACAAAATTAACCATACGTAGCCCCGACGGGATTCGAACCCGCGTAGCTGGCTTGAGAAGCCAGAGTCCTAGGCCGCTAGACGACGGGGCCCTAGTGTTTCCTTTTAGAAATTAATGCCAAACATCTTTCGCTGGGGTACCAGGACTCGAACCTAGACTTACTGAACCAGAATCAGCAGGGCTGCCAATTACCCCATACCCCAAAAAACAGCAGGTGCAAAGAATACCAAAGGATTTAGAGATCTAACCCCGCGCGGATTCGGGCTAATGAAGCCTGCTTACCAAGTAGTTCCATGGATTCAAATAATGGTGGAGAAATTGTGCTGCCAGTTGTTGCAATACGAACTGCACCGAATGCAATTCGTGGTTTTAATCCCATATCTTCAATAAGCGATGATCGCAATGCAGCTTCGATACTGTCATGGGTCCATGTTGTTAGCGGTTCTAACTCTTGGATAGAGCGCTTCAACACTGCCTTGGAGGCATCGTCAGTAATCTTTGCAACGCTATCTGCTTCGACTGCAAACTCTTTGACAAATAAGAACTTAAGCATTGCAGGTACTTCACTTAACATAATGATGCGCTCTTGAATCAGCGGCAGAGCCAGCTTAACAAGAGCGATTTCATCTGCAGTACCAGTAATTACTCCTGCTTTGGTAAGAAACGGCAGTGACCAATCTAGAAATTCATCGATGGTTAATGCACGAATCTTGTCCCCATTAATGGCTTCAAGTTTTTTCATATCAAAGCGTGCAGGTGAAGAGTGAACTTTCTCAACAGTGAAGAGTTCAGTGAGCTCCTTCATCGTGACATTTTCACGATCATCTCCGGGTGACCAACCAAGAAGAGCTAGGTAGTTACAGATAGCTTCTGGCAAAAATCCCTTATCTCGATACCAAGCAATAGAAACCTCACCATTGCGCTTTGAAAGTTTGGCGTTGTCCTGTCCCATAACAAATGGCAAGTGAGCAAAGACTGGATAATCCTGGATCGCTAAGCCCATCGCCTGATACACACGGATTTGGCGAGGTGTTGAAGACAGTAGATCTTCGCCACGCAATACGTGGGTGACCTTCATTAAAACATCGTCAACGGCTACTGCCAAGGTATACAACGGTGAGCCATCACCGCGGACCAGCACAAAGTCAGGAACAAATTTGTGATCAAAGGAAACATCCCCGCGAATTAAATCGTTAAAAGTTGTGCCTCCATCAGGCATGCGCATTCGCACTACAGGCAAGCGTCCTTCGCCCTTATAAACTGCAATCTGTTCAGTTGTTAAATCACGGCAATGACCGTTGTAACCCGGTGCAACATTTGCTGCACGTTGTGCTTCACGGACTGCTTCTAACTCTTCGGCTGAGCAGTAGCAATGGTAGGCATCTTTTTGATCTAAAAACTTTTGTGCCCATTCGGCATAAATTCCTAAACGTTGTGATTGCAAGTAAGGACCGTTATCGCCACCCACTTCTGGACCCTCATCCCAATTGAGTCCAAGCCACTTCAAAGTATCGATTGCAGCTTGAATGTATTCATCTGTAACGCGAGTTGTATCAGTGTCTTCGATACGAAAAAGGAAAGTTCCGCCGGTATGACGGGCATAGGCCCAATCAAAAAGTGCTGTGCGAATATTTCCCACATGCAGATCTCCGGTTGGAGATGGAGCGAAGCGGACTTTTACTTTTTTTCCTGCTGTTGTACTCAATTTTTTCTCACTTTGTTCGTTAGCTCACCTAATCCTTCAATAGCCATTGTGGCATCTCCCCCGGCAATCATTGGTCCGATTCCTGCTGGTGTTCCAGTCAAGATGATATCTCCTGGAAGTAAAGTCATGACGCTTGAGACAAAGTTAATAATCTGTGGAACTTTAAACATCATGTCGCTTAATTGAGCCGACTGCTTAACTTCTCCATTGACAGTTGCAGTAATTTTTTGAGTTCCGGGAACAAAGTCAGTATCGATCCATGGACCAATTGGGCAGAACGTGTCAAAACTCTTTCCGCGAGTCCACTGCCCATCCTTTTTCTGCAAATCACGGGCAGTTACATCGTTAGCAATTGTGTAACCAAAGATCACATCATTGACACGATCTATAGGAACATCTTTACAAAGACGGCCAATGACAATTGCTAGCTCAGCTTCATGATCTACGCGCTCTGACATTTCAGGCCACACGATTGTGTCGTTAGGACCAATGACTGAAGTATTTGGCTTTAAAAAGATAATCGGTTCATCAGGTACAACTCCACCCATTTCAGCAGCATGATCTGCATAGTTTTTACCAATGCAGACAACCTTGGAACGTGGAATTACCGGAGCTAATAAGCGAACCTTCGAAAGTGCGATAGTGGCGGCAGTCTTTTGAATCCCCGAATAAATCGGATCACCCGTTATAACAGTAATTGTGGAATCGTCGTCAAGAACACCAAATAGTGGATCCACGCCTAAATCTGAATCAGGACCTGGAGAGAAACGGACGATACGCATTGGGCGATTCTATCGGTTACTCGTGGTCTTCAATCTCTTTCTCTAATCTCTCAATTAATACGCTACTAATTCTGCGACGACGGCCCAAAGGACGCTCTGATGTGACTGACCAGCCATGCAGTGAAACCGTTGATCCAGCAATTGGCACACGGCCCAGCTTTTGTGCCATCAAGCCACCGATTGTGTCTACATCTTCAAAATCAGATTCACTGATTTCGATCTTTAATTCATCGGCTAGGTCTTCAATATGAAGTGAAGACTTTGCACGGGCTTTATCGGGAGTCAGCCATACAAAATCATCATCGCCATCATCAAACTCATCCTCAATCTCGCCGACGATTTCTTCAATAATATCTTCGATAGTAATAATTCCTGCAGTCCCACCGTATTCGTCAACAACTACAGCTAAGTGGATCTGATTGCGCTGCATCTCTTTTAATAGCTCATCAGCCATTTTGATTTCGGGAACAAAAGTTGCAGGACGCATATGTTCTTCAATATTTTCACTTTGTTCTGCTTCATGATGATCCAGTGCGCGCCTTGCTAAATCCTTGACGTAAACAATGCCAATGATGTTGTCAGGACCTGTACCCACAACAGGAATGCGTGAATAGCCCGAACGTAGGGCAAGGGATAAACCTTGGCGAAGCGTCTTATCTTTTTCAATCCACACCATATCTGTACGAGGAACCATGAGTTCGCGCACCAAAGTATCGCCGAGTTCAAATACCGAGTGAATCATTTCGTGTTCATCTGATTCCACAAGTCCGCGCTCATGGGCTTGATCTACTAAGTCACGAAGTTCGGCTTCTGAAGTAAATGGCCCTGAACGAAAACCTTTACCTGGGGTAAGGGCATTTCCCACTGCAATCAGCAGTTTTGTCACTGGGCCCAGTGCAAAAGCCAAACCATAAGCCACAATGATTCCGTAACGTGCATATTTATGTGGCTGCTGTTTTCCTAAAGTGCGTGGACCAACACCAACAACAACGTAAGAAAGGACAACCATAATTGCAACAGTCAAAGCCATTGCTTGAGCTGAGGAGTAATTGCGTAGCAAGATAACGGCCAATAAAACTGTGGCAGTAAATTCACAGAGTTTGCGAACCAGAAGAATCACATTGAGATAGCGAGCCGGCTGCGCGCTGTATTTACGCAGGAGCAATCCCCCGCGCTTGCCCTCGAGCTCTTCTACAACAATACGAGAAATCGAAGTAAGAGCTGACTCAGATGCTGCAAGAAAACCGGCAAAAGCAAGCAGAGCGATGATGCTGATAATTGCTAACGGACTCATTGAGTTTGCTTCCACTTTTCTACGATTTGTTCTTGCAGGGAAAACATGATTTTTTCTTCGGAAGGCTCGGCATGGTCGTAACCAATAATATGTAACAGACCATGCGTTGCCAAAATGTAAATCTCATGTTCAGCTGAGTGCCCCGCAGTTGATGCTTGAGCCGCAGCAAAAGTAGGGCTAATCATGATGTCCCCAAGGGTTACAACTTCGCCTTCGGTTTCTGGCATGTCCATTGGGAAGGAAAGTACATCAGTGCTGCCTGGTTCATCCATCCATTTAATATGAAGTTCAGTCATGTACTGATCATCGATAAACCCAACATTCAAATCACAATCCGGATTGAGTTTGAGTTCTCCCATTGCAAAAGTAAGCAGTGAACTCACTTGCGTGCCTGGGATCAACTGTCCAGAAGTATTTGTTACTTCAATTGTCATCTATTTGCGAATCGGGCGAAGGGCTTGTTTAGCTTCATCAAATTTGTCATAGGCTTTAACTATGTCGCCGATTAGGCGATGACGAACAACATCTTCAGCGGTTAATTCAAGGAAGGCAATATCGTCAATATCTTTTAAGATATCGCGCACAACACGTAGTCCAGAGTGCTGACCATTAGGAAGATCAATTTGAGTCACATCGCCTGTAATAACCATCTTTGAGGCAAAGCCCAGACGAGTTAAAAACATCTTCATTTGCTCGGGTGTTGTATTTTGCGCTTCATCCAAAATAATGAAGGCATCATTGAGCGTACGTCCACGCATATAAGCAAGAGGTGCAACCTCAATAATTCCGCTCTGCATCATGCGAGGAATTGTTTCGATATCAATCATGTCATGCAGCGCATCAAATAATGGTCGCAGATATGGATCAATCTTTTCATTCAAAGTTCCTGGCAAGAAACCTAAATGCTCGCCAGCTTCAACTGCTGGGCGAGTCAAAATAATTCGGTTTACTTTCTTGGCTTGCAAGGCAGATACAGCCTTAGCCATTGCTAAATAAGTCTTACCTGTTCCGGCAGGACCAATTCCAAAAGTAATAGTGTGATCTTCAATCGCATCGACATAACGCTTTTGATTTGCAGTCTTCGGTCTAATAGAGCGTCCACGGTTACTGATGATATTGAGCGATAAAACTTCAGCTGGATGATCAACAGGCTTACTTTCAAGCATGGCAATCGAGCGAGCAACAGCATCAACGGTGAGTGTGTTTCCTGAACGGATTACAACCATGAGTTCGCCAAAAAGATTTTCTAATGCGATGCAATCAACATGTGGTCCGCGCAATGTAATTTCATTTCCGCGGACAGTGATATTTACTGAAGGAAAAGCCGCTTCAACAGCGCGAAGGTTGTCATCGTGTGGTCCGATCAGTGCAACCATAGGAATAGCGGTTGGGACCGTGATGAGGGTGCGTTCCATTACTGCTAAATCTATCTTTAACCTGGGGGCCAAGCCAGCCCACGCCCACCAAGTAAATGTAGGTGAGCGTGAAAAACTGACTGTCCAGCCTCTGTGCCAGTGTTAAAGACGGTGCGATAACCCGTTAAGCCCTGCATCGCAGCAATTTCACCTGCAGCGATAAAGAGATCGGCCGTTAACGTTGGAGAAATCTTTGCCAGACCTGCCGCATTTTCGACGTGCAAAGTTGGCACGATTAAAACATGTGTGGGTGCCTGTGGATCAATGTCGTTGAAGGCCACAACATTTTCATTACGCACAACTATCTGGGCAGGAATATCGCCAGTAATGATTTTACAAAACAAGCAATTAGCATCTAGCGCCATTTAATTACCATACCTTGAGGAGCGCCGAGACTGCGGCAACTGCTGCAATTCCTGCATGTGCCGAGCGCAAAATTGGACGGCCCATCAGTGCAACTTTGGCACCTGCTTCGACAAACTGATCAAGCTCTGTGGATGTAATTCCACCCTCAGGTCCGATAATGATGAGCAGATTAGCCACATTGTGCGAAGAGATTGCGTCACTCAACTTAGTGGTTGAACTCTCGTGGAAAACAACAGCTAAGTCACTCACACGAATTGCCTCACAGACTTGCTCAGTTGTTGCAATCTCAGTCACTACTGGAATTCGTAATCGCCGAGATTGCTTACTGGCCTCACGTGCTGTGACTGAGAATTTCTCGGAAAGTTTTCCGATGCTACGTGATGCTTGCCACGGGACAATGCGATCCACACCAACTTCGGTTAATAGCTCAATGGCCTCTTTTGCACGGTCACTTTTAGGTAAGGCCTGAACAACGGTGATTGTCGTCGGAAGTGCTTCTTGAAATCCAGCAGCAACTACTTCTACTTCTATGGATTTCTTCTTTACTGCAAAAGCTTTTACCTGGCTCCAGCCACCTTGCCCATCGCTGAGCATAAAAATCTCACCCGCTTTGATGCGCAGGACGCGAACTGCATGGTTAGCGTCTTCATTATCAAATTCATAAATCTGACCAATTTTCGTTGGGAGGTCATCGACAAAAAATAGAGTCAACATTATTTAGTGAACGCACCTTTAATCTTTGAGAAGATTCCACCATCAGGGTTCTTCACGTGTGCATCTCCCGATTTTTCACCACGTAGGTCAGCGAACTTCTTTAGCAGTTCTTCTTCTTCACGGTTGAGCTTGGTTGGGGTCTGAACTTCAATATGAACAACTAGGTCTCCACGGCCACCATGTCGAAGACGCGTCATTCCTTTGCCCTTGATTGCAATTGGAGTTCCGCTCTGTGTGCCTGCTTTTACGTGAACTTCGACAGGTCCATCAAGTGATTCAACAACCACGGTTGTTCCGATAGCTGCTGCACTCATAGAAACTGCAAGTGACATATGCAAAGTATCGCCTTCACGAATTAAATAGTCATGATCAGTTTCAACGATTTCAACATATAAATCACCAGCTGGTCCCCCGCCATGGCCCACTTCTCCGCGGCCAGATAGTTGAATTCGATTACCAGTTTCAACACCTGCTGGAATTTTAACTTGAATATTTTGACGTGATCTAACGCGACCTTCGCCGGCACACTCACGACAAGGGTTTTGAATAATGCTTCCATAACCACCACATCCATTACATGGTCGTGATGTCATGACTTGGCCAATAACTGAGCGCACTACTTGTTGGACTTCACCACGTCCCTTACACACCGCACACGTTGTTGGTTGGCCACCATCAATACAACCGCTGCCCGTGCACTTAGGACACACAACCGCGCTTTCTACAGTTATCTCGCGTTCAGTTCCAAAGCAGGCTTCGTGTAAATCAACTTGTACGCGAATGAGTGAATCTTGACCAGCACGCATGCGTGGACGTGGTCCACGTGAACCGCCACCACCGAAGAATGCATCCATGATGTCGCTAAAGCCACCACCAAAACCGCCGCCACCAAATGGACTTCCACCCATGTCATACGACTGACGCTTTTGTGAATCACTAAGTACTTCATAGGCGGCAGTAATTTCTTTAAATTTATCTTGTACCTCAGGGTCCGGATTTACATCAGGATGTAATTCGCGCGCTAGTTTGCGATAGGCCTTCTTGATTTCATCTGCAGATGCATCACGAGCAACGCCTAGCGTTTGGTAATGATCGCTCAACTTATGCGCCTTCATTAATGAAGCGGCCGACATAACGTGCAACTGCAGAAACTGCGGCAATTGAACCTGCGTAATCCATACGTGTTGGCCCTAAGACGGCAACGGCTCCATGTTGGGCCGACTCCACACCATAACCAACTGTGACCAATGATGTTGACTGCAAATTTGTTTCGTTCTGCTCAGCGCCTATTCGAACGTGCACCGTTGAACGCGCCTCATCAAGCAAACGCAAAATAACAACTTGTTCTTCAAGTGCTTCAAGAATAGGTGAAAGAGTAAGACCTAAATCTTCACCAGATCGAGCTAAGTTTGCGGTTCCAGAGATTGCCATCTTCTCTCGGCCTTCTCCAATGATTGGGAATGTAACAACAGCAACTTGTTTTGTAATATCTGCTAATAACTTGGCAGATCTTTTCAATAACTCTTCCAGATCATTCGAGCCCTGAAGAAATGTTTCAATCGCTCTGCGCTCGGCGGCAGATAAAGTCTTAACCGTTGCTAACTTATCAACAAAGACTCGATATCCGAGATCCGTTGGAATACGGCCAGCACTTGTGTGAGGTTGAGTAATCAAGCCCTCTTCTTCGAGCACAACCATTTCATTTCGGATTGTGGCTGGTGAAATTCCGAGTCCGTGGTGATCGGCGATTGACTTTGAGCCAACAGGTTCCTGCGTCGAAACGTACTCATCGACAATTGCGCGAAGGATTTCAAGGCGGCGTGATGACATAGTGGGTCTAGGTTACTAGAAAGTTATTTCTCGCACGATTCGATCTGCAATCAAGCGTCCCACTGGAGTCAGCAAGACGCGATTATCACGCAGTTCGATATATCCATTTTCACGGTACGTGCCAAGAAGCTCTAATTGATGGGGCTCCAGCAATGAAATCTGTAATCCATCGCGCATACGGATTCCAAGCATTATTGCTTCGCGCGCCATCTCTTGCTCATTCAAAGATTCACTTTCGTGAATTGGGGACTGAGAATTGAATAGCTTTTCTTTATACGCGGTTGGATGTTTAACATTCCAAAAACGTTTTCCATCAATATGTGAATGCGCTCCTGGCCCAAGTCCCCACCAGTCTTTGTTTTCCCAGTAAGCAATATTGTGGCGACATTCATGTCCGGGTTTAGACCAATTCGATAGTTCATACCAACTTAATCCTCTTGCTTCACACATTTCATCAATCAATAAATACATATCGGCCATCAAATCATCATCAGGCATTGTTAAATCACCACGCTTTATTTGTGCCGCCAATTTTGTTCCAGTCTCGACAATAAGGGCGTAGGCACTTAAGTGATCGATATCCAAATCTAAAGCTGCTTGCACGCTCTCACGCCAATCATCTAAAGATTCTCCTGGTGTTCCATAAATTAAATCAACGCTGATACTTTTAAATCCTGCAGCACGGGCCATATCAACTGCGCGCTTCACATTGTCTGGATTATGTGTGCGATCAAGCACGGCCAAAACATGCGGTTTTGCTGATTGCATTCCAAATGAAATGCGGTTAAACCCCACCTCTAAATAGCGCTCTAGCTTCTCTTTCGTCACTGAATCAGGGTTGGCCTCAAGAGTTATTTCACAATCATCTGCTAAGCCGTTGCGCTTATTTATTGCATCAATCACTCGGCCTAAATCATCAGCTGGCAAAAGTGAAGGTGTTCCTCCCCCAAAAAATATTGTTGGAACTGGTTCAGTTGGCGCAGCTTCCAACTCTTTTAAAACTGCATCAATGTAGTCATTACTAACTATTTCTAAAGTAGCGCCATCTTGTAGTTCTGATGGCGTATAGGTATTGAAGTCACAATACCCACATCGCTTAATGCAATATGGAATGTGGACATAAAACGAAAGAGTCATTGCAGGTATTGTCTCCTAATCAGAAAGTAAACAATACCTACAATTAGATGCCCATGCACCAAGAACGCTTATTTTATAGATACCCTGCCAGATAGAACTATTTCTTAGTACAGGACACATCAAATGTGGATATTGCCTCAACTATTTCTTTAGTAGTAGAGGTCAATCCATCTTCCCCATATTTGATGATTGTGCCTTCATTTAGGGTATTGCCTTCATAAGTCTCTTCAATCAGTACCCCACCATTTGCATCAATTGCTTTCACTGTGCAGTTGACTTTAGTCATAGGGTCTAACTCAGTGATTCTAAAAGTGGCTCCCCAGTAATAATCATTGTTCTCTTCATCAAAACCACTCATGTCTTTAATGTCAGAGATAGCCAATGTCGCAGGTGCTTCTGGCTCACTTGAACCTGGGAACTGACCAATGATTGCAAGGAGAACAAGGACCATTGGAATGATGTAACGATGCTTTTGGAACCAAGGCTTTGATGAAGTGGTGTCTGTAGTCATAGAACAAGATTAGACCCAAATTCTCTTTTGTAAAAGGTATGCGTGTCCAAGCCTAATCTTGACCGTCAATTCCCATGAGATGCTAAATTTTACATACATGAAGTTGTAGGTACTACCTTAAGAGTTAAGGAAGTACACACAACGAGGAAAACTGAATAGTGTGTGTTTTGTTTCAATTTATTGTGAAAAATTTATTTCTATTAAAATCACAATACCCACATCGCTTAATGCAGTACGGGATATGAACATAAAACGAGAGCGTCATAATTAAAGCTTTCGAGCAGCTTTCACCTTTTCAATGTCGGCATCGGTTGCAAGGGCTGCGACGAATGCCTCTTGTGGAACCTCAACGCGGCCCACCATCTTCATGCGCTTCTTACCCTCTTTTTGCTTCTCAAGGAGTTTGCGCTTACGCGAAATATCTCCACCGTAACACTTAGCTAAAACATCTTTACGGATTGCGCTGATACTTTCGCGGGCAATAATTCGAGAGCCGATCGCGGCCTGAATTGGAACATCGAACTGTTGACGCGGAATTAGTTGGCGAAGCTTTCCAGTCATCATCACGCCATAGGCATAGGCCTTATCTCGATGAACAATTGCACTAAATGCATCAACGGCCTCACCTTGAAGCAAGATGTCGACCTTAACTAGATTGCCTTCGGCATCGCCCTTTTCCTCATAATCAAGGGAAGCATATCCCTTGGTACGGCTCTTTAATTGATCAAAGAAGTCAAAGACGATTTCAGCAAGCGGTAAGTCGTAGCGAATCTCAACGCGATCCTCTGAGATGTAATCCATTCCAAGTAGGACTCCGCGGCGCTCTTGGCAGAGCTCCATGATGGTTCCGATGAATTCAGAGGGTGCAAGGATTGTAGATTTAACGATCGGCTCTTTTACAACTGCAACCTTGCCATCTGGGAACTCTGATGGATTAGTTACACGAACTTCTTTTCCATCATCCAACGTTACGTTATAGACCACGTTCGGGGCGGTCGAGATTAGATTTAATTTATGCTCGCGCTCCAGGCGCTCACGGACAATTTCCATGTGCAGTAGACCTAAGAAGCCACAACGAAAACCAAAGCCAAGGGCTGCTGAGCTCTCTGGTTCGTAGACAAGGGCGGCGTCATTTAACTGCAACTTATCAAGCGCTTCGCGCAACGCTGGGAAATCAGCACCATCAATTGGGAATAGCCCAGAGAAGACCATAGGTTTTGGATCTTTGTATCCAGCTAGAGCAACCTTTGTAGGGTTGTTATACGTTGTAATCGTGTCACCTACACGTGATTGGCGAACATCTTTTACGCCGGTAATTAAGTAACCTACTTCGCCAACACCAAGTCCTTTAGAGGCAACGGGTTCTGGGGAAATAACTCCGACTTCGAGTGCTTCATGGCGAACACCGGTTGAGAACATTTGAATTTGTTCACGTGGACTTAAGTGGCCATCGATCACGCGAACGTAGGTAACCACGCCGCGGTATGCGTCATAAACAGAGTCAAAGATGAGTGCGCGTGCAGGTGCATTGGCATCTCCTGTCGGTGCTGGAATCTGAGCAATGATCTGATCAAGGAGTTCTGCAACTCCATCACCAG
>WLIQ01000024.1 GCA_009726135.1 Actinomycetota bacterium
AACGTGCAGTGAAAGTGGCATATGCGTAGGTTACCTGCGAACTCGTAAATACGTGGCAAAGGCGAGCGACCAGAACTTATTAATCGACTTCTCCCATTCGCCAACTAGTTGGCGGGCATAACCACCTGTGCCAACTTTGAATTGAATCAGGCCAACATGGGGATCATGTGGATCCAGGGTTGGAGTGATCCCACGTAAGTCATAACAATTTGCGCCACTGTCCATCGCATCTTTCATCATCGCCCATTGGATTGCATTACTTCCACGAGCCTGGCGACCAAAATCCGATGATGCGCCGTAGGAATACCAGTAATGATCTCCTACGTGAATTGCGATTGTCGATGCAATTACTTGGCCCTGCCATTTTGCTAAGAAAAGTTTGAGGTGTTCATCGTGACCATTTAATTCATTCCACATTCGTTGAAAATAACGAAGCGGACGCGGCTTGAAATTATCACGGGCTGCAGTTTCGACATAGACCTTATGAAAATCTGCAAGATCGTCTTTGCTTCCTCGAACAACTTCAACGCCTTCTTTTTCTGCTTTCTTAATATTTCTGCGCCACAGTTGATTAAAGCCTGCTGACAAGCTTTCTTCATTCTGATTGTGCAGATTCAGTTGAAAGACGAAGTTTGGTTGACCTTCGCTAAAACCGCTCTCAGATACAACTTCTCGCCAACCTGCTTTCTTCAAACTTTGAATCGCCAATCGACCATTTTCGTATTCAACAGTCGATTGTGTATGTAGCAAAGAACTGGCCTCATCTGATGCAAGTGCGGTTTTAATTACTTCACTTTCCCAATCTCGAAAAGGAATTGCTGGACCTATTCGAAGCAGGAAGATCTTTTCCTTTTTTGCTAAAACTTCAAGTGATCCAAGAACAGCTTCGTTGAATGAAAAATGCGGCACAAACAGTGGACCTTCAGGAATATACCCAAAGGATTTGCCTACTAAAGGAAGCGCACGAGTTAGCAGGAGCGCTACGCCGACAAGTTCTGAACCAGCGAAAATGCCGATTGATTTACTTTTCCAATCATTTTTAACTGCGCCCCATTCGGGTAGTTGTAAGAAAGATGCGCTGGTCAACTCTGAAATAAAAGCCCCATGCTCCTCTTGAGAGATAGACCTAATCTCTATGTGCATTGACATAGTTAATCCGCCCTTTATGCCGGATTCTTGCGTTTCATTATTAACCGCCAATTGCTGACATTGGCCTGGATGGCTGAATAAAACTTGGGTCATTAATTCCATGGCCAGGCAATTTTGCTTTTACGGTGGAATGAAACTTACTGACAAGAGTTTGCGTCTTTACTTCCTGCGTTTCATCTGAACGCAGGATTCCTCTTAAGTCGGTTTCTGTCATTGAAAATAAACATGAGCGTAATTGCCCATCTGATGTAAGACGAATTCGATCGCATGCACCGCAGAACGGTCTGCTCACGCTTCCAATTATTCCAACTGTCGCCGGCCCCCCATTAATTAAAAATTCCTCAGCTGGTGCCGATCCTCGATATTCAACTGGTGTTAATTCATAAATTTCTGAAAGTTGGGCAAATATCTCGTCAGCGGTAATTAGTTGTGTGCGATCCCAAATACCGCCTGCATCAAGTGGCATCTGCTCAATGAATCGTAGGTTGAGATCTTCGGCTAGCGCCCACTTCAATAGTGATGCAGCTTCCCCATCATTTACGCCGCGCAAAAGGACTGTGTTGATTTTGACTGGAAGCAATCCTGCGTCCTTTGCCGCCGCAATACCGGCAAAGACATCATCGATTCTGTCTCTGTGGGTCATTTTTTTAAACACATCTTTATCTAGGGTATCAAGGCTGATATTTATTCGGCGCAACCCAGCATCTACTAAGGGTTTAGCAAGTTTTGCAAGAGCTAGACCATTAGTAGTCATGGACAGTTTTGGAGCATTTTCAATTGAAGAAATTCTGGAAACTACTTCCACAATGTCTGGACGAAGTAGTGGTTCTCCCCCGGTAAGACGAATTTCATCAATTCCTTGTGAAACTGCAACTTCAATGATTTCAACTAATTCATCGGTTGTGAGTAAATCTGCAGAAGGTAACCAGGCCGCAAAATCATGAGGCATGCAGTATGTACATCTCAAATTACATCTGTCCGTGAGAGACACGCGCAAATCGCGATGACCTCGACCAAAACCGTCGATTAGTTTTGTCATGCGCTATTTACCCATTCAACAAAGCCGTCTGCGAAAACTTGAGACTTCCAGTTTAGAAGCTGTGCCTTCACGGTAGAGAGGTTCTCTTCGCATGCAGCAAACGCTGACTAGCGACGGACATTGGGTACTATAACGGCAATTGCGCTCAACATAAAGGAATAGTGGCTGATATGCTAGCCATCTTAAATCTCCGGGGAGGTATTTTTATGTCAGTTGAAAGCGATCTTGCACGTCAAGCGCTGAGCTCTATTTGGCAAGCCCAGGGAGAAAAGTTGGAAGAGCTTGATGAAGAATGCAACCCAAATAAGGTTTGCCGAAATATGAAAGATGTGACGTTTGAAGGATACATCCAAGATGAAGGCAAAGATCTAAAGACTGCTTGGCGTGAAACACTTCTGCGCGATGGCAAATTAGGCGCTGGAACTATTGGCCAGCTCGTTACCGAAAATAAAATTAAATAATCCAATACTCACGAATAGGGCTTTAACCGATGATTTCAGCTTCATTCGATTCCCTGACCGTTGAAGAATTAACCTCTGAGCTTCACGGCATTGGATACATAGCAAATCGAGGCCTTGCCACTTCTTTACTAATATCCATGAAGCTCGGACGCCCAATACTTCTTGAGGGTGAAGTTGGGGTTGGTAAAACAGAACTTGCTAAAAGTATTGCTGCGTTGCTCGGCCGAACACTTATTCGACTTCAATGCTACGAAGGAATCGATACAAATCAAGCGCTTTATGAATGGGATTATGCACGACAGATGCTTGCGATCCGAGCAATGTCTGGCAATGAAGTATCAGATAAATCTGTAGACGATCTCTTTGGCTCTAAGTTTTTGATAGAACGCCCTTTACTTCAGGCAATAAAAGCTGGAGATCAATGTGTCTTGCTAATCGATGAAGTCGACCGGGCTGACGATGAATTTGAGGCTTTTTTGCTTGAGCTTTTATCTGATTTCCAGATAACAATTCCAGAAATAGGGACAGTTAAAGCAGTTTCGCGCCCTATTGTGATTTTAACTTCAAATAGAACTCGTGAATTACATGATGCTCTCAAGCGCCGTTGTCTCTACAACTGGATTGGTTTTCCTGCACCAGAGCAGGAGCTTGAAATTATTAAATCTCGCGTTCCCGGAGTCTCTGAAAAGTTAGCGACAAAGGTTGTCGGAACGGTAAATAAACTTCGTGAAATGGATCTCGAAAAATCTCCAGGAGTTGCAGAAACCATTGACTGGGTGCAATCACTTGGAGCGATAGGTGCAAATACGCTCACTGAAATTAATGCGGCCGAAACTTTGGGAGCAGTCATTAAGGGGCGCGATGATCTTGATTATGTATCGGGAAATCTCGCCGAGATTGTTGCAGATGCCTCTAACTGAGGGTTTTGACGAACTATTTGTTGAATTTGCCCAAGAACTTCGTTTACATGGAATGCTCATCGGTTCTGATGATGTAATTACTTTTTGCAATGCAGTCTCAGTACTAGATGCAACAGATGTTATGGACGTTTACTGGGGCGGAAGAACAACTTTGGTACGGCGTAAAGAGAACATTGCAATATATAACGAAATTTTCCAACGGTTCTTTTTTGATAATTGGGAAGAAGAAGCAAGTGAAGCAAAGAAGAAATTCCGAGCACAAGTGAGTACTACGTCAACAATTGAAATTCCAGAGACCGAAAGAACCGAGCAAGGCGATTCAAATGATGACACCAAAATGGGATTTATGGCGGCCAGCCATGAAATCTTCCGCAATAAAGCTTTCAACGAGTGCACACCCGATGAGTTAGCAGCCCTTCGCAAAATGATGTCAAATATTCGTATCAATCCTCCAATTCGCAAAACTCGTCGCTTGATTTCCACCACCAAAGGTAAGAAATTGAATATGCGAAAAATCGTTCGCGAAAATATGAGGGCAATGGGTGAACCTCGAGAAATTTATTATTCTACAAAAAAAGAAAAACTCCGCCCCATAGTATTTATCCTTGATATTTCCGGATCTATGGCTGATTACTCCAGGAATTTATTGCAGCTTGCTTATTCGGCGCGAAGTGCAAATCAAAAAGTCGAAGTGTTTTGTTTTGGAACTCGTCTTACACGTGTCACACGTTCACTTTCAAAGCGCAATCCAGATCAAGCCATGGAGCAGGCAGGTGCTGAAGCTATGGACTGGGAAGGTGGAACGCGTATTGGCGATGCCATCAATACATTTTTAAAAAAATGGGGACGTGGACGAGTTGGACGTGGCGCCATTGTGGTGATCTGCTCTGATGGCCTTGATCGAGGAGATCCCCAATTATTAGCAAAATCTATGGAATCCCTCTCTCGCATAGCTCACAGAGTTGTATGGATGAATCCCCATAGAGGAGATGCCGAAAGATATGTTCCTACATCAATGGGAATGATTATTGCCGAGCCATTTATCGATGAAGTTGTATCAGGACATAATCTTAAGAACCTGGAAGAATTCAGCCGCAAACTCGTTTCAATCAGATAGGACAGTGACGAATGAAGTTCAGCGTTTCAATTTTTGCCGAAGGTGATCGCGAAATTACCCTTGAGGAAGTAGTCCAACTCGCTGATGCAGTAGCGATCTATAGCGGCCTTGCAACTGGCGCTGGAACAATGGGCTACGGTGCTCAAATAATAGTAGAAGCACCAAGTTCAGATATCGCCGTAGATGCAGCACTTGAACTCTTCAATGAAGCTGTTAAAACTGCAAACCTTCCTGTTTTTGAAATTATTAAAGCTGAAACTATGTCTGAAGACCAAGACTGGGAAGACGCTCTCGAACAATGATCCGTCTTGGTTCACTTGCCGGATATCCCTTTGAAGGACCACGCGCGCTAGCAGGTTGGACCGCTCCAAAAATTGCTGCTGTCTATGCAGTTATGTGTCTTAACGATGCCGAAAATAAGCCTCAAGAATTTTCAATAATTTATGTTGGCCATAGCGCAGATTTGAGCACCGATGGCTTTCCATTTAAACATCCTCGTTCAGCTTCATGGATTGCTCGTGCTGGTAATAAATATAATTTGCATATCTGTTGGTTTGATATCCCCGGCGGAACACAACGTCACCGTGAAATGATTTCTCATGAATTAATGGCGGTATACGAGCCAAGTTGTAACCTAGAAAAATATGATCAAGCGTGGAAAGACGAATGGATCGGCGAATACTCAAATGCATTCACCGATCCATTGACTACTGATCGCGATCCAAATAATCGCACTCAGTAAAAACTAATCGATCTTTACGCCAACACCATCAAATAGACGTGAGCGTCGAGTTCCCATTGCGGGGAAATTTGGCTTAGGCGCTGCATGTTCTGGCTCTGCAACGTAAGTTGCACCAACCACAATTGCTTCTGCAAAGCCGTACAAAAGTGGAAGCGCACCGGCGACAACGCCACCAGTTCTGTTAATGCGCTCTAAGCCGGGCTCGATTGCGTCAGCATCGGCTTTAATCCCCCACACTAGATCCGCAGCTTCTTCCAACTTTGTAGCAACAGCTGCAAGCTGGCGACCTACGATGAATAAGTAGATAGCAAGCCCTGCAATCAGCGCGGTGATATCGATAACTGAGAAGAGTTGAAGGCTATTCATGAGCGCACCTTTTCCAATACACGTCCGAGGAATAAGTGATGCTCTAGACCTTCAGCCAAAACAGCATCAACTGCTGCTGCAGTCTGATTTATAAGATCTGTGTTTGCAGTATTAGCTTTAGCGGCGGTGAGAGTCTCACGAATCTGAGCCACACGCTTATCAATTACTCTAACAAGTAGCACCAAAATGGTGAGTAGCGCCGCAACTGCAACCACTACAACAGCACCGAGGATATTTGCTAGAACCCAGAGTGAGTGAGTATTTGAATCCATCTGCTCAGCCTCCTAACTTTGTACGGCCACGATTGAGGCCGGCAACAATCGCAGTAGCCGATGCGATAGTTACCTTTAATCCCTTTAGGCCCGCTGTGTTTACGACTGCGCTTTCAAGGCCAGAATTTATTCTTGCGGCTTGCCCGCCGATTTTGTGTGCAAGTAACAAGATTGGAACAACGAGGGCGACAACGACAAGTACTACAACTGTTGCAATGACATAACCGATGAGCCAACCTGTGTGATTAGTAAAGTCCATGATTACTCCCCTAGATCGATTCCGCGAAGTCACGCACAGGTTTGAGGCTGGCGTTTACGGATGAGACAACAGATGGAACTGTTGCAGTCTTAGCAACAATTACTGCGACTCCGCCTTCAAGGGCATCTAGTGATTTAACAACTGAACGCAGGTGCATAATCACTCGAGACAGCCCGAGAGCTGCGGCGGCAATAATAAGTGTTGCCAAAATTAATGTGAATACTGCTTGTTGTGGCATCTTTTCTCCCCTATCCCAGCAACTTAGAAACAGGACCGGCGTAACGAACTGCTCCGTTAGCCACTTCCTTGATGACGTTATCTGTTTTTGCAAGTAAATCTGGTGTTGTGTTGAGTTCACCGATGAGAGCAACTCCCCCACCAAGTGCATCATCTGCAGCTCCACGAATGCGCTCTAACGGCCCTAGGACCGAATTAAGTAGAGCAACGAGAACTGGAACGATGACAACTAACAGAACCAGATTACCGATTCCCCATAGACTCATTAGTTTTCCTTTCTCTCTCGTTATCGACGTGCTACTGGTTGATATGGAAGGAAGAAGCGCGCGAAAATTCTCGTTGCTGACTTCTTTACAACTGTCATTGCGATAGCAACACCGCTGGCAGCCTTTGGACCACCAACAGTGTTTGGATCAAGACCCATTTCAATTGCCTTCATGCGGGCCTGCATGCTTTCTGCCGTTTGGCTTACTAACACTGCGGTGACATCTGCAATAAGACCGCGACCAAATTGTGCTGCTGCTCCAGAGACCGTAAGGTCTAATGAAATCTTTACTGAAGTTCCACCTGAAACAGGATTCAAGGCTGCAATGAGAACTGCCTGGGCTTCGCCGCGGCCTTTTTTATCTGAGCCAGATGCATCGAGAGAAATAATCTTCTTTGCATTATCGCGGCTGGCTACTTTCGCTTGTCCTGCAAATTCAAGTTTTACTGGACCTGCAGAGATGATGACATCTCCACCATAGTGGTCTGTTCCAAGTTTGTCGGTGAGGTCAGCACCAGGAATACATGCTGCTAGTTGTGGAATATCATCAAAGAATTTCCATACATCATCGATTGGTTGATCGACGACTATTGTCTGCGAGATTAGCATTTTGCCTCCTGGTTGATAAATGAGGTTGGATCTTTTTCAAAAGCTGTACGACACCCTGGCGCACAGAAGTAGTAGGTCGTGCCTTGGAAATCAAAGGGACGATTAGATTTTTGCGCACTTACACTCATCCCGCAGACTAAATCAATTACATCGGCAAATTGGACCATAGGAAGTACTTTCTTTGTTGAGGCATTCTTAAAAGCACCGGCTGCACGTAACTGCACAAGTTCAGCCAGAATCGATACTGCCATTTCACGGTGAGTGGTGTGGCCAAGATCTAGCCCTACAGGAAGTTGAATTTTTTCAATCTCTGATTGAGAAAATCCACGATCTTGCAAATATGAAAGCACTGCGCCACCACGTTTGCGTGAAGCAACAACACCTAGATATGCAGGATGGGCTGGCAATGCAATCTCAGTAGCTTCTTCATCGCCATGACCTTGGGTTGCGATAATTACGACTGAGGATGAATTGACCATGCCTGTAGTGAAATCTTCAAAATCTAGAAGATTGACACGCCAATTCAGGACTTCGATGAGTTGCTTAAGGGTGATCGCCATTGGTGAGCGACCAACGATGACAACCGCAGGAGATGCTTGCACTGGTTCTACATAAATTTGTAGAGCACCTTCGCTCTGACAAGCCATAGGAACAGTAAGTACTCCATCTGGAACATGCATGCCTTTGAAGTCAGCTTCTTGTCCTAGCCAAATTAATTGAGCTTTTCCTGAATCTAATACCTTCTTTGCTTCACGGATTAGGACTGGCTCGGCACATGCTCCACCAATCCATCCATGTAACTTTCCATCGGAGGTAATGATTGCTCGTGATCCGCTCTGTCCGGAAGAAGGACCTTGGCGCCACACAACAGTAGCCATCACAAATGATTCACCATCATTTGTAAGTTCAACCGCGCGTTCCATCACGCCCATTCCTTCTATCGGATTGAAAGACATGTATTAGTTGCCACTTCTAACTGGTGGCATTCCATAGACATCTTTACCTGTTGTCAGTGCTTCATATACACGGTTTGGCATCAAAGGCATATCGATATTGCGAACACCCTTTTCAGTTAGAGCGTTCATGACTGCATTAACAAATGCTGCCGGTCCGCCTACTGTTGCGCATTCACCGACTCCCTTTGCACCGATTGGGTGGTGAGGACATGGTGTAACAACTTCGTAGAGTTCAAAGCCTGGAGTTTCCCATGCTGTTGGAAGTAAGAAGTCCATGTAGTTTCCACCGATGATGTTTCCTTCTTCATCATAAGTTTGATACTGCATGTTTGCCATTGCATATGCCTCAGTGAGCCCACCCATGATTTGTCCTTCAACAATCATTGGATTGATGCGAACACCGCAGTCATCAACAGCAACAAACTGCAATACATCCCAGACTCCAGTCTCTGGATCAATTTCGACCTTAGCGATGTAACATGCAAATGGCCATGTGAGATTTGGAGGATCGTAGTAAGCAACATTTTCCAGACCTGGCTCCATGCCATCTGGCATATTGCTATAGGCAGCCATTGCGCAATCTTGAATTGTCACACCACGTTCTTGATTTCCGCGAACATAGAAACGACCTAGCTCCCACTCAATATCTTCTTCAGATACTTCTAGAAGGTGAGCCGCAAGTTTGCGTGCCTTTGCACGCACTTTTCGTGCAACCATTGCAATTGCAGCACCAGCTACTGGAGTGCTTCGAGATGCATATGTACCCATACCAAATGGAGCTGTATCGGTATCGCCTTCTTCAACAAGAATGTCATCTGCAGGTATTCCAAGTTCGTGCGCAACAATTTGTGCCCACGTTGTTTCGTGACCAGTACCTTGGCCGCGAGAACCTGTACGCAAAAGCGCTTTACCTGACATGTGGATACGAAGTTCAGCTGAGTCGAACATCTTGATTCCCAAGATGTCGTATTCACGGCTATTACCAGCACCTAATGGTTCAGTCATTACTGAAATACCGATACCTAGTAAGCGACCACGCTTAGCAGCCTCTGCTTTTTCTGCCGCAAAATTCTTGTAATTGATAGCTTCCAAACCAATATCCAAGCACTTTTCATACTGACCTGAATCAGTTAAGAATCCAAATGCAGTTCGGTGTGGATGCTGTTCATCTTTAACGAAATTAACTCGGCGGAATTCTGCCTGGTCCATTCCAAGATCATCTGCTGCTGCTTGCACCATGCGCTCTTGGAAAAACATTGCTTCTGTTACGCGGAATGAACAACGGTAGGCAACTCCGCCTGGAGCTTTATTGGTGTAGTAACCAGTTGCAAACATATGCGCAGTTGGAATGTCGTAGCACGCAAATGCTGAGTGCATTAGGCCAATCTTGAATTTACTTGGTTGAGCATCTGAGAAGAATGCACCGTGGTCAGAAATAGTGTTCATGCGAACACCAAGAATCTTTCCATCTTTGCGTAGCGCCATCTCACCCTTTAGGTAAACATCGCGACCAAAGCCAGTTGAAATCAAGTTACCGGTCTTATCCTCAATCCACTTGACTGGTTTTTCAGTCAAGATGGAAGCAAGAATTGCTACAACATAACCTGGATAAATTGGCACCTTATTTCCGAATCCGCCTCCAATATCTGGAGTAACGATTCGAATATTCTGTTCAGGAAGTTCTGCCACCATTGCAACGGCTGCGCGCACAATATGGGGCGCTTGTGAAGTCATGTAAACAGTTAATTTGCCCGTCGCGCGATCGTAGTCTGCAATCGAACCACAGGTTTCCATAGGTGATGGATGTGTACGTGGGTAGTGAAGTTCAATTTTTGAGACCACATCTGCATCAGCAAATGCCTTATCTGTACGGGCTTTATCGCCAATTTCCCAGTCAAAGACTTTGTTTCCAACTTGGCCAGCTTTATCGTCACGAATTTGAATCGCATTGGCATCTGCAGCCTGCACAGGATTAACAATTGGAGGCAAAATTTCGTAGTCAACAACGATTTTTCCACATGCATCTTTAGCGATGTACGGATCATCTGCAATAACTGCACAAACTTCTTGACCCTGGAATCGGACCTTGTCTGTGGCCAGAACAGCTTGAGTGTCATAGGAAAGTGTTGGCATCCACGCAAGGTTACGAGCGGCCATCATTTCACCGGTGAGAACAAGTCGAACACCTGGCATATCCCATGCAGCACTTGTATCAATTGATTTGATACGTGCATGTGCAACTGGACTACGCAGGATTTCCATGTGGAGCATTCCTGGAAGAACAATGTCATCTACATAATTGCCCTTGCCGCGAATAAAACGGTTATCTTCAACTCGTCGGCGGCTCGCGCCCATTCCGCCAATTTTGACTTCGTCTAGTTTCATTTTGTCTGCTCCTTGACCTAGTTAAGTTCCGCGCGCATTTTTTCAGCAGCCCAAAGGACTGCCTTAACGATATTTTGGTAGCCAGTACATCGGCATAGATTTCCAGATAAGGCCCATCGGATTTCATCTTCTGTTGGATTCAGGTTCTCTTCAAGAAGCGCTTTAGCTGCCATCATCATTCCTGGAGTACAGAAACCACATTGAAGTGCATGCTCTTGCTTAAAGCCTTCTTGCAGTGGGTGAAGTTCACTTGCTGAAGCAAGACCCTCAACTGTTTGCACACTATGACCGTCAGCCTGAACTGCAAGCATTGTGCAGCTCTTAATTGGGCGACCATCAAAAAGAATCGTGCATGCGCCACAGTTTGTTGTGTCGCAGCCAGTATGTGTTCCAGTCAATTTGAATGCCTGGCGCAACAAGTGTGCAAGCAAAAGTCGTGGTTCTACATTTGCAGTACGGGATTCTCCATTGACGTTGACCGTTACTTGGCGAACTGGAATATCACTTGAAGGTGCTGAATGAACTTCTTCGTAAAGGCTCGACATTTTTTAGGCTACTTTCTGTGTGGAGTTTGCGACAAGGATTCTCTTAACAAAAGTTTCTACTATGTGGCGCTTATATTCGGCTGAACCGCGGTGATCTGTACGAGGTTCAGCTTTTGCAGCCACTATTGCGGCAGCTTTTGCAATTGTTGCCTCAGTTAGCTTCTGGCCGAGCAGGGCAGAGGCTGCTTCGTTTGCATCGATGGTTTTTCCACCAACACCTGCGAGCGCAAAACCTGCACCAACAACAACATCACCCTTCATATCCAGTGCTACTGCTACTGATGCTGTTGCAAAATCGCCAACTCGTCGCTCAAGTTTGAGATAACCACCTCGAGCAACTCCCTGTGGGGCAGGGATTACGGCTTCAATTGCAATCTCGTTGTAATTCATCGAATTAGCGTATGGACCAAGGACAAAGTCCTTCATAGCAATTGTGCGCTTTCCTTTTGGACCTTGGACAATAATTGAGCCATTTAGCGCAATCATTGTTGCCGCCCAGTCACCTTGTGGATCTGCGTGACATACAGAACCAACAAAAGTTCCACGTGTTCGGACAATTGGGTCTGCAACAAGTGGTGCTGCGGCTGCAATAGTTGGTTGACGCTTTGAAATTTCAAGAGACTTTTCTAGATGCTCGTGTCGCACTAGTGCACCTATGTGAAGTGTTCCGTCAGCATCGAAGCGGATGTAATCGAGCCCTGGAATATTATTGATATCAACAACTTGTTCAGGAAATGCAAATCGAAGTTTGAGCATTGGGACAAGACTCTGCCCTCCCGCCAAAATCTTTGCCTCACCCTTACCGGCATCTAGAAGTTTGATTGCTTCTTCAACGGTGTTCGGAGATTCATATTTAAAACGTGATGGATACATAATTAATTTCCTCTGCCTAAGTGTCCGGTTATTTGCTCTTGTTATCTTTTACTGCAACTGGCATTGAATCTGCATCTGGATTAGGCCGCGGTTCTTGATGTGCAGGCCATGGCCCTTGCACAGGTTGACTAGCAACTTTTAAAAATTCTGTCATTTGTGGCCATGCCCAAACAGTTGGACTGCCGCCTGTCTTTGGTGAGTTTTCAATGAGTGCAAATAAACGTGGAGTGCCACGTTCTTGTCCGGTTGATTCAACAGTCATGGGCATCCCTCTTCGTTGACGAGAAAGGAAAAGTAACACCACGCAGGCTCCTAAACAAGTGTGTTGGCCAATATTTACTGCGGCGGTTCTTCATGTTTTTCAACAAACCGAGCTGCTTTTGAGCGCTAAATCTGCCCACTAAAACTATCTAGGTCAGCCTGGGTATCAACATCATTTCCTGTAGCAAGATCCCTGAGTTCAATCAAGAAAACATCGTCTCGCCATTTAAGATAATTACGAGCTCCTGCATCTCCGGATGTACTTTCAATGATTGGTTGCCAGTGCTTTCGGGCAAACTTAACTGGGTGCCCGGGTTTTCCAGCAAATTGGCCCACCACAATTTCCTGCGGAGCCTCTGAGATTTTGCGTATAGCTGCGGCGGTCATACCGGGAAGATCTACTAGAGAAATGACTACCTCAGAGTTTTCTGGATTTTCAGATATTGATTTTAAACCCGTGATGAGCGAACTGCCCATCCCACTTTCCCAATCAGGATTATTAACGACATGCGCATCTGGAACAGAACCCTGCCAGGCACCTAAAACAACATAAACATTTTTGATGCCTGCCTCATGAAAAATTGAGACTGCTCTGTCAACTAAACGTTCACCATTAATTTCTATCGTTGCTTTTGGTCTGCCCATGCGTGAACCAGAACCAGCCGCGAGGATTAATCCAACTTGCATCGCTATACTCTACGTCATGCGTGAAATATTGAGTGAGGTTTTACCATCTTTTAATTCTGGTAAGCCTTTTGTTCTAGCAACAGTTACTCGCACCTGGAGTTCTGCCCCGCGCCCTGTTGGTGCTGCCATGGCACTTCTAGATTCCGGGGAAGTTGTTGGTAGCGTCTCTGGCGGATGTGTAGAGGGTGCCATTCATGACGTCTCACTCGAAGTTTTAAAAACCAAGCAATCACAATCAGTGACTTATGGAGTCAGCGATGACAACGCATTTGCTGTGGGATTGACATGCGGTGGCACTATAGAACTTTTTATTCAATATATTGACCGAGAAAGCTTCCCAGAATTTGCTGACATTGCTTCAAATATTGAGCAAGAGAAAGCGGTTGGCGTAGCCACGTTGATTCATTCTGAAAGCGGAGTTGGTGCACGAATCATTCTTACAAAGACCGATGCAAAAGGATCTTTAGGTAATTCGCAATTGGACCATGCTGCAATAGAAGGCGCTCGAGCGCTTTTGATGCATGGAACAACCAAAGCTCTAAAGCTTGGACTAAATGGTGAGAATCGCATGGACGATCTGACTATTTTTGTTGAATCATTTGCACCTGCGCCGCGGATGATTATTTTTGGAGCAATTGATTTTGCAGCCGCAGTTGCTCGAATTGGAAAATTCATGGGTTACTACGTAATTGTCTGTGACGCCCGGGCGCTATTTGCAACAAAGCGCCGCTTTCCTGATGCAGATGAAGTAATCATTGACTGGCCACATCGCTATTTACCCAAAATTGAAGTAGATGAATCAACGGTCATCTGTGTTTTAACGCATGATCCCAAATTTGACGTTCCAGTTCTTGAAATCGCACTTCGTACAAACGCTGGATACATCGGCGCAATGGGCAGTCGACGTACACACGAAGATCGACTCCAAAGACTCAAGGAAGTCGGAATGACTGATGCAGAACTTTCAAAACTTAAATCCCCGATTGGCTTAGATCTTGGCGGAAGAACTCCAGAGGAGACAGCAATATCAATTGCTGCAGAGATAATTTCTAATCAAGTCGGTGGCACTAATAAACCATTAAAAGAAGGTAAAGATCCAATACACAAGATATCTCTGGCTAGTGAAGATGAGCCTGCGCCAGTAATTAATTTTTAGAAATTAAATGGAATCCAGCGAGCAATCGCACCTGCTGGGTTTAATCCAGGATTAATTAACGCAAAGCCTTGTGCATGTGCCACACCGCGCAACATTGCAGATCCTAAATAGCCAGATGGAGTAAATATTTTCCCATCTAAAGTTCCTGGTACTAGGCGCGAGAATCCTTCAGGTGTAGTAAGAGAAGTAGATAGTTCGATCTCTTCTAGTTGTAGTTGCACAGCTCCAAGTAGTGATGCAATAAGAGGTTTACCAAATGAATAAAGTGCGGCAAGTGCTGATTGCGGATTGCCAGGAAGAGCCAGAAAAGGGATTTCTCGATCACCATGTTGAACCCGTGCAAGAAGTACGTGATAGCCCGGGCGCACTTTTACACAATCAAAGACCATGCTCGCTGCAAGGTTATTCATCGCAAGTTTCACAAAATCACGCGGCCCATCGGCAGTTCCACCAGTAGTCACTATCAGATCTACAGAATCTAAAACCATGGCTATTTCACTATTGAGAACGCTGAGATCATCTTTAACAAATTTCGCTGATGTAACCACCGCGCCCATACCATTAAGTACCGAAGGTAACAAAGGGCCGAGTGCATCTCTAATTGCACCATCAACTGGTACTCCGGTATGAATGAGTTCATCTCCCAGAAAGAAAATAGCTACGCGGGGTTGTGAAATAACTTGAATAGAATCATGTCCTGTTGCTGCAAATAACCCGGCCATCGGCGGAGTGATTCGAGTGCCCGGTGTAACTAAAATATCGCCTGTTTTGCTTTCCATACCTGCTGGTCGAATATTTGCACCATCTTCAATCTCGCCAATGACAAGACCATTTTTTTCTGAAGCCTTCTCCCAGGGAATAACTGAAGTTGTTCCGGCAGGAATTACTCCCCCAGTTGCAATAGCTAGACATTGTCCATAATGAACAACTTGCGAGGATGCTTTTCCTGTCGCAACTTCACCAATGAGTTTCCAGGGACCATCGCCAGATACTGCCCAACCATCCATTGACGAAGTTTCAAAAGCTGGAAGATCACAAAGTGAGACCACATTTTCTTTGACATATCTATCAATGGCATTAGTAACTGAAACATTTTCAGTTTGCAGAATTGAAAAACTACTAGAAGCTAAAGAAATCCCTTGATCCCATGTGATAGTCATGGACATCAAAGACCATTGAGGACAGCGATTGCTTCAGCGAGAATTGAAATTGCAATTTCATCAGGAGTAGATGCACCTATTGAAAAACCCGCAGGCCCATGAACGCGAGATAAATCTGTTATGTCTCGATAGGCCAGCCAATCGGCACGGTTTTCTTGCATTTTAAGCGAACCCAGAGCGCCGATATATCCTGCAGAACTATCAAGGGCATAACTCAAGCATTGACTTGATGAATCTACATCATGGCCCATCACAATTGCACAATCCATCGGAGATAATCCGGCGGTTAGGCCAGCGAACATCGATGGCTGAGAATTGATTGCAACATTCCATCCTAATGACATAGCCATTTTCTCAATTGCCTGAGCAATCGGACCTTGGCCGGCAATAACTAATTTTGTGACAGGGTGATAAATAGTCACAATTTTATCTTCTAACTCAACAACCATTGATTCTTTTTTATTAAAGTACTCGGTAATTGCGGGATCTGCGGCGAGGATTGTTACTGAATTAAAATAATCTGTGCTGACAATTTCATCGTCTTTAATATGGCAAACAATTACAACAGATTCACGATCTAAAAAAGATTGCCAAACAGCCGGTTCAACTAGATCTGAAGGCAAAACAGCAAACTTGAGCGAAGTTCCTGTTGGCAAGCCGGTGAGTATCGATTCAAAATCAGTAACAACTCTTGTAAGAATTCTTCCGGCTGTCAGTTTGCGCGTTGCATGCTCGATAAGAGGGCCGTCAAATGCAGAATCAATAAGGGTCCCAATTTTTCCGCCACCAGGAGTTAAGGCAATTGCATCAAAACTCATAGGAACAACTGAATTTGAGGATGAAACTAACCATGCGATATCTGCTCGGGTCTTGTTCTTTACGCAGGCATTTACGCTCAGGGCAATTTCATACATGCACGTATTATAGGTAGAAAGAGAAAAAGCAACACTTAAGCCTGATTAATCGAGCCACCAACCGCGAAAGTTGCAGTTATGCCAGCAGCATTTAAGAAGATTTAAATGCTTGAGGATCGTAAATCAGTGCGTACAGGGCCATTGAATTTTTGCCATCCTGAGTCGCTGGTTCAAAAATGGAATCATGAGGGCCGGCAATCGCTAATACCATTGAATTTTCTTCGACTACCTTGCTGCCATAAAGGGGTGGTTCGTTGGGGTTTTGAGCTTTTTCGAAATCGGCTTTTGCAAAATAGTAAACCCCGGCGAAGCCATGGATTGATCCGTCATCAGCTATGTAATTTAACCGCACCTGGGCTATTGCTCCAGCTGCCTTTGCCTGAGCAGAAAATTCATTTGCTGCATCTGTCGCCATATTTTCAATTTTTAGGTGCTTAGCAATATCTGATGGTACTTGGATTGTGTAAGGGGCTGGAGCAAGGTTAATTTTTACCAAATCTTGTGAATTGCTGGAACAAGAAGTAAGGGCTAGTAATAATGAAGAAATGAGAGCAACCGTGATTGCGAACATGCCACTTCTTTTTTGCGAAATCGACATAGGCATTAGTGAGCTGCTCCCCCAAGATTCATGACAACAACGCCAACAATAATTATTGCCATACCAATTATGTTCAATTTAGAAAGATGCTGATCGAAGAAAATCACGCCACCAATGGCAGCTCCCATAATTCCCACACCTGACCACACGGCATAAGTAATACCCACTTCAAGTTTCTTCAGTGAGATTGCCATTAGTGAGAAGGCGATTACATAACCGACGGCAACTCCGAGTGAAGGCCATAGTTTGCTAAGCCCATCACTAGCTTTTAGGAACAGAGTTCCCATGATTTCAGCAACAATTGCAATTGAAAGTAGAAACCAGGCCATAGTGGGCAGACTACCTAGATATCCCGCTCGCGCCAAGCCAAAATCATTGAAGGCATGGATGAAAAAGCAAATAGAGTAGCAATTACTAGATAGCTTCCATCATTGCCTTCTGGTTGAAACATCTTCAGTTCAGGCCCAAAGAGCATTAGTAGTAAAAGTCCCAGGACTAGATATCCCATTGCATAGTAGGCGTATCGAAATGAAGTATCCCGCACTTTAATTTGACGCTCATCTAGAAGTTCATTAGGTGCATCGCCTATACCTCTAACGCTTATGCGAAGGAACAAATAGCCCACTAGAACTGCAAAAATAACGAATATCGCAGTAACGCTGTAAATAACAATTTCAGCTCCGCTAGATAATTTCATATTCGTTTTCAAAGTAGGCCAGTAACTTCCCATCGCCACCGCGATAAGACCCACGGCCATAAGTGCAACAAGAGCTCTGCGATTTCGCTGTGGACGAAGCCATGCGAATTTTGAGTTCTCGTCAGTTAATAAAGATTTCACTCCTTTCTCAGTAACGCCTTCAAACCAATAAATTTTGTTCTTCTTCGACATCCTTACTTTCCTTTCTTAAATGGGGTGAGTGAAAACAACTCTGAAACCTCTTGGTTGAGTGATTTAGCAATGCGGATAGCTAGAACAAGTGAGGGACTGTATTCCTCACGTTCTAGATAACCAATGGTTTGGTAGTGCACGCCAGTCTTATCGGCTAGATCCTGCCTAGATAGTCCTAGGGCAGCGCGTGCTTCTTCAATACGGTTATAGACCGGTTCTTCTGGATTGCGACTCATGGTAAGTAGCATATATGCTATGTAGCATTAATGCAACATCTAGGAAAGGCGCGTCGAACTAGAAAATTTAAGACCAAGTCTCAATCTCAAAAGCCCAGAGATCTAACTCATCTAGATCCATTGGCTTAAACCCTTTTGCCTCTAGGGCAGATGCCAACTGAGCCCTGTGCTCAGTTGCGTGATGTATTGCCTGTGAAAGGATGGTTGAGCGCCACCTTTTCACCATTTTGTCTTCATAGTTCTTAAACTCAATTTGAACGTCATCTAACTTCACGCACTCAAGTAACGCTTTGTCCACAATCGCTGCTTGCTCTTTAAGTCGCGTGAGATCTGCGATCACTTTCACAACATCAATGCAAGGGTCCCCCGGTTGAGTCAATACCGGTATCCCGCTGATGCGAAAGGCGTAGTGATCAGCTGAATCAACTATGTGATAAATAATCTCTGCAGCATGCCATTCGGGATTAGTTGCAAAAGCGGCAAGGGAGGCTTCAGGAAGTGTTTGAAGATGAGCAATGGTTTTCTGATTTGCCCAGGCCATATGAGCAAGCAGCCGATCAAGTGCAATAGTCATAGCCGAATCATAATTGGATCGAGTAAAGAAGAACTGCCCTATAAGCTGGACTTACTTAACTGCTGCTTCTAGCTCACTTACAATCAACTTGGACATCCCCATCATTGCATTCATTGCGGCTGCAGCCTTTAGGGGATCTGGGTTTCCGAGACACTCACCTAGTTGCTTCGGGATGATCTGCCAAGAAAGTCCAAATTTATCCTTGAGCCAACCGCAATTTCCAGGGGTTCCGCCATCTGCAGTCAGTGCATCCCAGTACTTATCAACTTCAGCCTGGTCGTTACACCTGACAATTACTGAGAAAGCTTCAGTGAAAGA
>WLIQ01000025.1 GCA_009726135.1 Actinomycetota bacterium
ACCAAGCTCTACGAACAATACGTAAAGGATGTATAGGAAAGGAAGTGTTGAAAGAACACCGTATAGAACCTGTGTGTTCTGATCGTTTGAAATTTCACCTGGGTATCCAAGCGCGATCATCGCAGCAGATGCTGGGACCAAGCGCATGATGAGGGAACGTGAAATTTCCTTGGCTAGTGCAAGCACTGCAATTACTTCAACTAGAAGTAGTGGCACTGTAAGTAGCCAGTCAACATAACGATAAGCCTCATTGAATGAACCTTGAGCACCTGAAACATTTACTGTCATGTCTGCAGATGATTCATTGAATGAGTTGAAAATACGCATGTAGTGGTATCCAGCAATGAATGTAACCATTGATGACATCACTAGTGCATTGCGGTACTTAGCTAATACGCGCTGTTGTGAAACGAGCGTGTAGATCGTGCATGCGAGCATTGAAACTAGTCCAAATGAAAATACGTTATAGACTAGGTTCCATTGATTGCTATCGAGTTTTAGCATGTAGCTATGCCTCCGTGAGGTTTATGTTTTTCAGGAGGCTATTGGAACCTGAAACCTAGGCACTTATGAGGACCTCGAGGCGCCTCATCGCGCTTTAGTAAGGCTTATTCTGAGCCAAATATGCTTTTTGTGCACGGTGAAACTCAGAATTTTTCAAAAAAATCAAGAATTTTAGGCGTGAATCACCCCCAAATCGCAGTTATTTGCCATCCCAGTTAGCTAACTCGATTGCAAATGGGTCTAAGCCCATAGGACCAATCTTGAGAGCGAATGTGTGAAATTTCTTAAGGGAGAAAGCTGAACCAAGGCGGGCCTTTGCATCCTCACGTGCCTTCATCCATACGCGCTCTCCTACTTTGTAGGAGATCGCTTGGCCTGGCCAGCCTAAGTAACGATCAGTTTCACTGCGTGAATGATCTTCATCAAGGAGGGCTTGTTCATTAAGAAGTTTGCGCGCTGAAGCAGCGTTCCACACTTTGCCATCAAAATCCGTTAAACCAAGGTGCATCCCAATGTCTACAACAATTCGTGCAGCACGTAGAGCTTGCCCAGATAAGTAACCCATTTCAATTCCTGGCTCATCAAATGCACCGAGTTCATTCATAAATCGTTCTGCATACAGAGCCCAACCTTCACCATAACCGCTAATCCATGCTGCGTTAATTTGGAAACGTGAGAGGCGATCTTTTTCAATTGCAACTGTTGCGCACTGTAGGTGGTGACCAGGCACTGCTTCGTGATACCAAGTAGAGACCAAATGCCAGTAACTTGCTTCATCTTTACCCAACATTGGAATCCAAGTAGTTCCTGGACGAGATAAGTCTTCAGAAGGAGGATTGTAATAAGGAGCAGATGCACTGCCTTCTGGTGCAAGGCGAGCTTCACAAATTTGAATGCGCTCATCGATTTCAAAGTACTCGCCATCCATCCGCTTGATTGCCGCATCCGTAAAATCTTGAAGGTACTTAACAACATTATCTTTACCTTTAATTACATACTTCGGATCGTGATCTAGATGATCAGCTACTTCGCGAAGTGATTTAGCTCCTGGTTTAATTTGCCCGGCAATTTCCCACATGCGCGCATTTATAGCTTTTAGATCTGCCATACCCCACTCATATGTGGCCTGCAGATCCAACTTTGCGCCGGTGAAATAACGCGCCCAGACTGCATAACGCTCTGCGCCAACTGCATCATTAGGCGTTGCGATTGGCAGGTATTCATTTTTTAGAAAATTAGCAGTCTCTGCCGCAGCTTTTTCAGCTAACTTGGCATTGACATGCATTGCTGGGTACTTGCCATCTGCGTCAAAGTTTTTACACATCACGCTAAAGCCACCATTTGCATAGCCTTCAAGTTGTTCGATAACTCCACGAACTTGGCGTTGAGCAGTTGTCTTACCGCTCTTTGCGATTTCAATAATGGCACCTGTCCATGATTTATATGTTGCATCCACTGCGGCTAATCGTTGTGCAATGTTGTCAAAGTCTTGATCTGTGTTTTTAGGCATAAGTTCAAAGATCGAACGCACATCAGATGCAGGTGAAGTTAAAACATTCCACAGTACAAATGACTCCCGACTATCGTGAAGCGCTAATGATGACTCAAGGCGCTCTTGCATAACTGTTTGGGCAATTCGATCGATGTCATCGATAGGTTTTAAAACCATGAGCGTCTGCAATGTTTGGCGGGTCAGTGCTGCCGACTTTTCTGCCCCAGCAATTGAAAAATCATCGAGCTTGTCTTGGTTCAAGCCATTGCCTAAGTATGTGCACCCCATAGGACTAAGGGCTGCTGAGTCATCAATATAGTTGTGGCTAAGTTCGAAAATAGGAGATCTAAATGTCATGGGAGATTCATATCAGCGTGGTGCGGATTTGTCGATACAAAGCCAGAGATTTACCCAGTAACCTAAAGCCATGACACAGCAACCTGTCGCACCGCCGAAGTTGCGTGGCTGGTTTCATTTAGGTGCCACTCCAGCAGTAATCATCGCCTCGTTAATTCTTTTTATTTTGAGTAAAGAATCTTTGAAATTTGCTGTGGCAATTTATTCAATAACGGCGATAATGTTATTTAGTGTTTCAGCGGTCTATCACCGCGTGCCATGGCTACCCGAGAAAAAGAAATTCTGGCGGCGGTGGGATCATGCAAACATTAATTTGTTAATTGCGGGTTCTTACACTCCATTTGCTGTTGCACTTCTTGAGGGGCGCAGCAGAAATATTTTGTTGCTCATAGTTTGGATTGGCGCAGCAATTGGTGTGGGACTAAGAGTGTTTTGGCTCAATGCTCCACGTTGGCTATATGTAGCTAATTATTTGTTGCTTGGCTGGGTTGCAATCGTGTATACCCCGGCCCTGTACAGCCAGGGTGGGTTATGGGTATTACTTCCAATCATTATCGGCGGGCTTTTTTACTCAATCGGTGCGATCTTCTATGCGCTCAAGCGCCCGGGCCGCAATGCTAAATACTTCGGCTTTCACGAGCTCTTCCACATATTCGTTCTTGCCGCCTGGATTTCGCAGTACATAGCGATTTCTGTGGCGATTTACAGCAAGTAAGGCCTTGCTCTAACCTAAGGCTCTCTTTCCATCAAGCTGCGAGGTACAACTATGGCCAACAAAAACTCCTTCCTTAACTGGGTTGGATTTAAAGGTGAAGAAGATCAAGCTCCTTCTTCAGTTGAGCGCATTCGCGAACTCGAAGCAGCGTTAGCCGATCTTAAATCCCGTCGTGATATTACAAGTTTAAGTAAAGAAGAGTTTGAAATACTTGCCACTGAAACTGCTATGTCGATGATTAGATCCGCACAAGCTCGAGAAAGCAAAGCTCATTTAACTGCTACCCGATTAATTGCTGAAACTAATCGCACTACGAAAGAAGAGATTGAATCTGCGGATTCTAAAGCTCGCTCAATTTTAAGTAGTGCTGAATCACGCGGGCGAAAATATCTCCAAACAGCTGAGGAAGAAGCTGAAGAAAAGTTAACCCAGGCCGAATCTGAAGCTGAGGCACTTATAGAAAGTAAGAAACGTGAAGTTAGCGCCTTGGCAGCTGCTGCTCGGCGTGAGGGTGAACGAATTATTAGTGAAGCAACAGGTGAAGTTTCTAACTACCGACAGTGGCTTACCGGAGTAATTGGGGAAGCTGAACGCCTCTATAAGATTCAAACTCAGTCACTTGATGCCGCTGAATCTGCGATTCACCAATCTCGGGCCAGGCTTGAATCCGCATTTACTCGTCTTGCTGATTTACAGCGTAGCGTTATCGAAAACCTAAACTCCGATAACACGATCATTAATGCAGGCCCAATTCGTGTAGCCAGTGAGCGTACAAAACCTGTCCTTAATGCTCCTAAGAAAAGCGCTAAAAAGCCAGGTAATAAAACTGCCAAGAAAGCAACTGCTAAGAAATCTTCTCCTCGCAAGTAATTAACGATGTCTACTGCACGCGGTATCCGTTACATCCCTGCCATTGATGGGTTGCGCGCCGTCGCTGTTATCGCAGTCATGTTGTATCACTTGGGTTTTACTTGGATTCCTGGTGGGTTTCTTGGAGTAGATCTTTTTTTCGTAATTTCGGGTTACGTAATTACGCGTCTACTCCTAGATTCTATTGCGCGTAGCGGCGGTTTGGATTTGCGAGCTTTTTATAAAGCTCGATTCCGACGCTTATTTCCCCCACTTGTATTCATGATCTTCATGACGATTATTTACATTGGTATTTGGGCCCCAGAAACTATGCGCAGATTTATAAGCGATAGTCCATTTGCACTCTCTGGTGCTATGAATTGGTGGTTAGTTTTTCGCCATACCGATTACTTTGATTCGATTGCACGACCCCCACTTTTGCAACACACCTGGTCCTTAGGGGTAGAGGCACAGTTCTATCTTGTGTGGCCATTGATTTTGCTTCTTGTTCTTCGAAGATTTGGAAAAAATATGATTCCGGGAGCTGCGCTAGTGATTGCAGCAATTTCAGGAATATCTCTATTCATCGTTTCGCTCACCGTAGATGCTGCAAGTATGGTGCAGGTAAGCCATGTCTACTTTGGTACTGATACACACAGCATTGGGTTGTTTTTAGGAGCTGCTCTTGCTGTGAGCTGGGTACCACAAAACCTAGAAGAAAAAGTTGATAAGCGTGCACAAGATTTTATTGATGGAATTGGTGTATTTGGTTTTGTTGGACTGATTGGTACTTTCTTACTTGTAAATGAAAGTGATCCAACACTTTATAAGTTAGCTTTCCCACTGGCAGGATTATTTGGTTGCGCAATTCTTACAAGTATCGTTCATCCTGCCTCTCGTTTTGCGCCAATCCTAAGCAGTAAAGCAGCGGTCTGGATTGGTGAACGCTCCTACGCTATTTACCTGTGGCACTGGGTTGTCTTTCAAGTTACGCGGCCCGCAGTAGATCTTGAAGGCTCTACTTGGGCGCTTTACGCTTTGCGAATCTTGATTGTTTTTGCTTTAGCTGACATATCCCTTCGCCTTGTTGAACTTCCAATTCGAAGCGGCTTAGTTGAATATTGGTTCAAAGGAATGAAATATCGAACTAAAAATGTCCAGAAGCGACAAAAAATCACAGTTGCTCTGTCAATAACTCTCCTCCTTCTTGGCACTTCATTAATTGGTGCAAATGCCATTTCAAAAAGTGACAAAGAGATGGCAGCCATAAAGAAACAGCTCGAGCAACCAGCTGAGCCAACAGAGATTTCAGCCGCAGAGCCTGGTGGTCTCTGGGTAACTGGCGATTCAGTGATTCTTGGAATCCGCTATGAACTTGAAACTCGCAATCACATTGCACTTATCAATGCACGAGTTGGTCGCCAAGCTTTAGAACTGCGTACAGTGATGCAACAGGACAAATCTAGTGTGGTGGGATCAACAGTAATTTTCGATTTAGGCAATAACAATAAATTAACGACCGAACAGGTCATATCAGTATTCGAGGAAGTTAAAAAACAACCCAAAATTATTGTGGTCAATACCGCTGTTCCAAGGGATTGGCGTGATGACAACAACGCCCTAATCTCGCAATATGCCGCACAATATGGCGCGATAGTTATTGATTGGGCAGAGATTTCTGCAGGACACCCCGAATACTTTGCTCCCGATGGGGTCCACTTGGTGCCACTTGGAGTTCGTGCTTATGTGGATGCCATCACCGCTGAACTGTAATGAGCGCTATTTTATCCAAATAAAAAACCCCCGCACCAGATGGTGAGGGGGTTTTTATTTAATCTTTACTTGAACTCTCCTGGGATTCCAAAGACAGTTGCTGGTGCAGTCTGTCCATCGGAGTAGACAGATGAAACTCGGAACTGAGTCCATCCAGTATCACCGCTCTTTGAAACAGTTTGTGTAAGTTGGCTTGCTGGAACAGTTGCGATTGTTGTCCAATCTCCAGTTCCATTTGATCGAATCTCAACATTAAATCCGGTTAGGCCATCAGTTGCAGTTGGAGCGACCCATCGCAGATTTAACCCATCAGCGCTCTTGAGTGCGACAAACTTTGTTGGAGCTTCTACTGCAGCAACTGCTGCTGTTTCTGATGGTGAAGCCGATGCCGTTTCTGTTGGTTCAGCTGATTGTGAGATTGAAGGAGCAGGAGCTGCTGCATCATCTCCCTTTGATCCAGACTTAGACCAAACGATTGCTGCAAGTAAAACTATTCCGATGACTACTGCAAATACAACGCGGCTTGACGCGCCTTGCTTTGGTACTGCCACTGGTTTTGGTGCAGCTGGTCTCACTGGCGGAACAGTTGCTGTTGGACGTGATGTCATTAATGGAACAGGTGGTATAGAAATACTAGATGCTGCGGCTCTGGAAGCGCTTTTCTTTGCTGTGCGCTTAGCTGGAGCTTTTTTTGCAACCTTTTTGGCAACTCTCTTTGTTGCTGCTTTCTTTGCAGGTGCTTTCTTTGCAGATTTTTTAGCAACGCTCTTTTTTACCACGCGTTTTGCGGTGGTCTTCTTTTTCGCTGCAGATTTCTTTGCCGGTGCTTTCTTAGCAACCTTCTTTGCTGCGCTTTTTTTCTTTACGGCCACGATTACTCCTTGGATAGCGGTGCGCACGCTAATAACGTACGTCTATGGGACAAGGTTACCCCAGGCTCCTAAGCAATTGGATGACATGCGGTGCAATTAGGCGCAAAGCTTTTCCGCGATGGCTAATGGCATCCTTTTCTTGGGCGCTCATTTGTGCGCTGGAAATACTCATTCCTAGGGGTGAGAAAATTGGGTCATAACCAAATCCACCATCGCCGACTGCTTCATGCAAGATATGCCCATGAAATAACCCCTCTTCTACATGGGTTCGCCCATCTGGCAAAGCCAATGCTGCGACGCAAGTGAAGTGGGCTCCCCGCTTTTCAACTGGAACATCTTTTAATTGATCCAGAAGTTTTTCTAGATTGGCTTGGTCATTTCCATGCGCACCAGCCCAGCGAGCTGAATAAATTCCAGGCTCACCGTTAAGGAAATCTACACATAATCCAGAGTCATCAGAAATAGAAGGCAGGCCAGTTGCCCCAGCGGTGTAACGCGCTTTAAGTAAAGCATTCTCCTCAAATGTTAAACCTGTTTCGTCAACATCCACTAAATCAGGAAATTCATCTACACCAATTAAATTGATTTCATCTGGCGCCAATTCATCGAGAATCCTGCGAAACTCAATAATCTTTCCTTTATTGCGTGTTGCAAGAACTAGTGTGTGAAGCACTATTTAGCTAAAACTTCTTTTTGGAGCGCACTGAGGGTTGCACAACCATCAACGGCTAAATCAAGTAATTGATTGAGCAGGTCGCGATCAAATGGCTCACCCTCAGCGGTTCCCTGAACTTCAATAAATCGGCCATCTCCGGCAACAACAACATTCATATCAGTCTCGGCACGCACATCTTCTTCATAACAAAGATCTAGCATAGGTACGCCATCAATTATTCCTACACTTACGGCAGCAACTGAATCACTTAGTGGATTTGCGCTTTCCTTGATGTGGCCTTGAGCCTTGGCCCAAGTAATTGCATCCGCAAGTGCCACATATGCCCCAGTAATTGCAGCAGTTCGCGTTCCGCCATCGGCCTGCAAAACATCACAATCAATTACGATTGTGTTTTCGCCAAGCTCTTTCATATTAACAATTGCTCGAAGCGAGCGACCGACAAGACGTGAAATTTCCTGGGTACGCCCGCCTAACTTCCCTTTCACACTTTCACGATCTGAACGTGTATGAGTTGCCCGAGGCAACATTGAATACTCTGATGTAACCCAGCCATTGCCAGAATCTTTTAACCAACGTGGAACTCCTGGCGAAAATGAAGCGACACATAAAACGCGAGTCTTGCCAAATTCGACGAGAACGGAACCTTCGGCATGATCTAGCCACCCGCGAGTGAATTTAATTTCGCGCAGGTCATTAACTTGACGTCCATCATTGCGTGCCATCTGGTGCTCCTATTGTTGTGAGATCTAGAGATCTTGGTGTTCTACTCGAGTTACTTCTGGCCCTAGGAAACGTCGAGCTAAGCTTTCAAAAGCTTGAGCATCGCCAGTTGCTAAGAATTTATGACTTGGTGCTCCACTTTGCACATCACGCAATAGGTTATTTTCAACGAGGGTTCGGTAAAGATCTTTTGCAGTTTCTTCCGCACTAGAAACTAACGTCACACCTTCGCCCATGACATATGAAATTACGCCGGTTAATAGCGGGTAATGGGTGCAACCTAAAACCAAGGTATCAACTTTTGCCACCATGACTGGTTCAAGATAATCGCGGGCAATCTTTGTGATCTGCGCACCTGAAGTTTCACCACGTTCAACAAATTCAACAAATAGCGGGCAGGCTATTGAGGTTATTTGTAACTGTGGCGCTGCAGCAAAAGCATCTAGGTAAGCTCTCGAATCAACTGTTGCGCGTGTGCCGATAACGCCAATATGACCACTGCGAGTAGCAGCAACTGCCCGACGAACCGCTGGTTGAATAACCTCAATTACTGGAATTGAATAACGCTCGCGTGCATCCCGCAACATTGCAGCACTAGCTGTATTGCAAGCAATAACTAAGGCTTTAACACCTTGTTCAACTAGAAAATCTAAAGTTTCTAATGCAAATTCGCGAACTTCGGCTAATGGCCTTGGACCATAAGGTCCACGCGCTGTATCGCCAATATAAATTGTTGATTCATTAGGAAGCTGATCCAGAATTGCTCTGGCAACGGTGAGACCGCCTACTCCTGAATCGAAGATTCCAATGGGTGCATTGCTCACAGGCCAAGCCTATCGTGAGCATGAAGTGAAAACTAAATAGCTTCATCCATAAGCGCAACAATTAAGGATTCTTGCAGCCAACCCAACCAACTGTAAACGGCATATACCCCGCGCATCGGATCATCAGGTGCCAGTAGTTCTAACTCTTCATGGCTTGTTTGTTCAACTTTTAAACGAACGCCGAGTGCTAGTCGAATGTCATTCATGGCACCAAGCCAGTCATTTGCACCATCGTGATCAAATTCAATAATTCCATCTTCGGCACTCTTTAATGTTATTCGCATTGACATCGAATGGCCGTATTTCTTTGATCTTAAAGTTGACTCGGTGTAGCGACGAAATTCTGCAGCATCTACTTGATCTGCATACGCATTAGGCAATAAACGCAATAAGACATCATCTTCTGGAGGTGAATCATGTGTTGTAATTCCAACCATTGCAGCAAGTGGATCATCAACGTGGTTATCGGTGCGCTCACCCAGTAATTCAATTATCTGTTCAACTAAATTTATAAGTACTTCACGCTCTGATTGCGAGAATTCTGCTACAAATGCATTATCCCCATGTCTGTGGAATCCATGTTGTTTATCTGAATCATGATCTGTCATAACGCCTGATCACCTCGTTGCAAAGTTGCCCAAAGACCATATTCATGAAGGCGTGCGACATCATGTTCCATTTCTTCCCGACTACCTGTTGAAACAACAGCCTTACCTTCCGTGTGCACTTTCATCATTAATTCATGGGCTTTCTCTTTTGTGTATCCAAAGAGTTCCATCAATACATAAGTAACATATGTCATTAAATTAACTGGATCATCCCAAACAATTGTGACCCATGGTTTATCAGTGCTGAATAACTCGTTAATAGCTTCTTCAACTTTTTCATCAAGTTTGACCATAGCTAGCGAACCACTACAGAAAACTCTGGAGTCAGAATTTGCTCACTATTTGTTATAACCTGAACTCGCAATTTCACAACTCCTTTCGTTGCCTCAACAAGGTTGAGTGAAAATTCCCCAGAATTTCCCGTCATAGCAGTACCTACATTTTGCCATTTACCAGCCACAAGTTTTTGAATACTTACTGCTAGTCCTGACGCTATCGGTAGAACCACGCCCTTTACTAATAGCTCTTGACCGCGCTTGACTGTTGATGGCCGATCAAGGATTACTCGAGAAAGTAATACAGTTTTTTCTTCATTACTAAAAGATTCCGCGCGCTCCCAAGTGCCTTGAGTGGATAATCTAAAGGATGCACTTGTTCCAACTATTACAGGGACAGTTACAGTTCCATCCGCAGCGCTTGTTAATTCCGCAATTGAGCGCCATGAACTTTCATTGGCGCCCTTAATTTCAAGGCTAACTGGAATTCCAGCAGCGGGTGATTTGTCTTTTAGTGTGAGCATGCCACGCACAGTGAATACCCCGCCATAAAAAATACCTTTGTCATTTACTTGCTCAAAACTCAGTGTGCTCAAAACTGTGTCGGGAGCAATTGCTAAAGCCACGTTGCGCATTGCCGTAGTGGCTGAAACATCTTCCATACCTAAGGTCCATAACGCTGCTCCCCCTAAACGATACTTGGCCACGAGATTCATGCGTTCGAGGTAACTGCGATCATTTTGGTACCAAACCGTGCGACTTACAGTGCAGCTAGTTGCTGCACCTTTGGCCGTTAAACCATTAAAGCTTTGTTGATATGAATATGTGGCTTCGCTGCTTTTCTCATCAAAAGTGGGAGACACTAAATCAATTACCGCTTTTGCATTTGCATAATTCATTCTAAAAGTGGCAGCTTTTGCACCTGCTGTGAGTCCAGGTGGGGCGTTGGTAGGACACGTACCGGCAACACTTGTAATCCAATCTCGCCCATAACCAGGAAGGCCAATAAAAACTTTAGATGCAGGCATGATGGAAATTGCATACTGCATTGTTTTTTCTGTCCAACTAATTGGACCTATCGGACCAGCTTTAGCAACTGAATAGTCATACGTCATGATTCGCAGTCGATCAATGCTTGAAGCAATCTCTGCCCAGGAATATACGTAATAACCCTTCTGTTTTTCTGCTGGATTGAAAGAATATGGTGCAGATATCGAAAGCAATTTTTGCTGAGCATGGAGGGCAGTACTTAGCTCTTTCACAAATAAAACCCAGTTAGGAGCAGTCTTAGTCCAAGTCGTATTACCATCTACGAAGGCAAAACCTTCAAAATCTAAGTCGATGCCATCAAATGAATACTTATTAACAAGATCAATTATTGTTTTTACGATAGTGGATCTAGTTTCTGGTTTGGCCAAATATCCAGATAAGACTAATTTTTCAGTTCCATCTGTAATTGTTGGAATTATTTTCAACCCACTTTTACGCATTAAGCACAGCGTGCCTTCAATTGGCCACGATGGATTTCCGGTTGTGTAATCATCTCTAATTAGTGTTGGACTCTTGAGCGTGTACCAAAAAGGCATCACCTCTTTCATTAAATCCTTATTGGTAAAAAGATAGGATGTGTTAAGTAAAGATAAATCTTCGGCTGAGTATTCATTGTCTTGGCAAGTAATTGGTGCCCCCACCACAGGAGCTGGCAATGTAGGAAGTTTTTTAATGAAAGGCATAACAGTCTTCACTGAATAATATGGAATCCAGCCTGAAACAATTTTTCTAGGTTGGTTATCTTCTGCAAAGGCAGTTGGTGCTAGTGAAACAACCATCAGCCAGGTGAGAACGATGTACGAACTTCGCCTCATCATTAACTATCTTTAGGTTCGGGCTTTAACCCTGCGTAAATCTCTTTACATGTCGGGCAGATTGGATACTTTTCTGGATCACGAGAAGGAACCCACTTCTTGCCACACAAGGCTCTTACTGATTTTCCAGTTACTGCTGATTCGGTGATTTTTTCTTTCTTTACGTAATGAGCAAATCGATCGTGCCCACCATCATCTTCTTCAAGGTCAGGTCTAGTTAAGAGATCGGTATCAGATTCCGTCTCTATTCCGCGCTTTCCAAAGAGGCCCATGAGGTGGATAAGAATACCTTTGGTGATGGCAAAACAACCTAGTAGAATTGGCAAATGAAGGACTTACTGCGCACGCAAGATCTCAGTCGCGATGATGTTGAGCTATTGCTGGAAACTGCCGCGGAGTTTGCACAAGATCCCCTGCGTTCAAAGACTGCGTTAGCGAATAAAACCGTTGCAATTTACATGACTAAGCCTTCTACTCGAACCCGTCTCTCATCGGAAACAGCCGTGACTCATTTGGGCGGGACGCCAATTTTTATTCGTGGCGATGAATTGCAGCTAGGTCGCGGAGAAACGATTGCCGATACCGCAAAGATAATGAGTGGCTATTGCAGCGCCTTGATCATCCGTACATTCGCTCAAGCCGATGTTGAGGAACTAGGCGCTCATGCTTCGATTCCAGTAATTAATGCGCTCACCGATGATGATCATCCAACACAACTCCTTGCCGACTGGTTAACTATTCGTGAAAACTTTGGCAAAGATATTTCAGGAAGAAAATTTGTTTATTTAGGTGATGGAAACAATATGTCGCATGCTTGGCTAATCATGGGTGCAATCATGGGGGCACATGTGGTTGCTGCGACACCATCAGGTAAGTGGGCTCCAAACCAAAAGATAGTTGAGATTGCAAAAAATATTGCCGCAAAAAACGGTGGAAAAGTAGAAGTCATTCATGACCCAGAAGCTGCATCTAAAGATGCCTCTGTCTTATATACCGATGTATGGATGTCGATGGGTGACTCTGAAAGTGAACGCAGCGAAAAGGTGCTGGCACTCTCCCCATTTGCTGTCACTGAGAATCTATTCTCGCTAACAAATAATGATTCAATATTTATGCATTGCTTACCTGCCCACCGGGGCGAAGAAGTAGAAGCCTCTGTAATTGATGGGCCACGTTCAGTTATTTGGCGTGAGGCATATCATCGCCGAACAACCATCCAATCAGTGTTATTTCACCTGACCAGGGGTGACTTGAAAGGCATCAAGCACTAGCATTCTGCACATGCGTGTAGTCGTCCCGAAGGAAATTAAAGATGGTGAAAAGCGCGTGGCGCTTGTTCCCGATGTCATTAATAAATTAACTCGACTTGGATTAGATGTAGTTATCGAATCCGGAGCCGGAACCCATGCCCAAGCAACCGATGCTGATTTCAAAGCAGCCGGGGCAACGATTTCCGATAGTGAAGTACTCAGCACGGCTGATGCAGTTCTATCGGTTGCACCCTTAACTCCAGCCCAAATGGCTAAGTTAAAGAAGGGTGCAGTCACAATTTCATTTCTTTCACCAGTCACAGCAGTTGATTCAATTGATGCTGCTGCAGCCGCAGGAGTTACTGCTTTTTCCTTGGAACTAGTTCCTCGTATTTCACGCGCGCAATCAATGGATGCATTGACGTCACAGGCACTTTGCGCCGGTTATCGCGCAGTCCTTGTTGGTGCAGAAATGTCTCCACGATTTTTCCCAATGCTTATGACTGCTGCAGGAACCGTTACTCCAGCACAGGTGCTTGTGCTTGGCGCAGGTGTTGCGGGTCTGCAAGCAATTGCAACGGCTCGCAGACTTGGCGCAGTTGTTTCTGCATACGACGTACGTCCAGCATCTGCTGATGAAGTTCGATCAATGGGTGCAACATTTATTGAATTAGAACTTGAATCTCTTGAAGGCGCTGGTGGTTACGCGCGCGAGATGACTGAGGATCGCGCAGCTAAGCAACGTGAACTCCTGACTCCATACATTGCAAAATCACACATTGTTATTACAACCGCTGCGGTTCCAGGTCGCCAAGCACCTCGCTTAATGACACAGGCAATGGTTGATTCAATGGGACCAGGAACGGTCATTGTTGATTTAGCCGCCGAAACTGGCGGAAACGTTGAAGGATCAAAACCTGGTGAAATTGTTACAACATCAGGTGGAGTAAAGATCTGGGGCGGCAAAGATGTTCCGAGCCAGCTTCCATTCCACGCATCATTTTTATATTCACGCAATGTCGTCAATCTATTGACGCTATTTACAAAAGCGGCGAAAGAAGGCGAAGCCGTTGCATTTGACCTTAATTTTGAAGATGAAATTATTAATGGCGCCGCAGTAACACATGGCGGATCACGAAGAGGAGCCAAGTAAATGGAACCGATGGCAATTGTTTCAATCTTTGTGTTAGCAGTCTTCGTCGGATTCGAAGTCGTTTCTAAAGTCTCATCTACTTTGCACACACCGCTTATGTCGGGTGCCAATGCAATCCATGGAGTTATTTTGGTTGGCGCAATTATTGTTGCTGACCACAGTTCAACTAATTTAGAGCTAGGGCTTGCAGTAGCTGCAATTGTCTTAGCAACTATCAATATGGTGGGCGGTTTCGTCGTTACCGATCGAATGCTTGAAATGTTCAAAGGAAATAAGAAATGAGCCGCACGCTATATGACCTAGTAGGTCTTGCCGCTGGTGTGGCATTTATTCTTGCGCTCAAAGGCCTATCTCACCCAAAAACTGCACGTCGCGGAAATTTAATAGGTGCATTTGGTGCCACATTGGCAACATTGGTTGTCTTCTTCTATGCAAACCCTGGCTCATCACTTCCACTTAATAACTTGGGTTGGATTCTCGGTGCAATGGTCGTTGGTTTACTTGTTGGCGTACCAGCTGCTCGTAAAGTACAAATGACTCAGATGCCACAACTCGTTGCCTTATTTAATGGTGTGGGTGGTGGCGCAGCAGCATTAGTCGCAATCGTTGAATATCTCCACCTTGGTGCAGAGGCAACTACAGCTGAGGTTGTATTTACTGTCTTTACAGTGATTGTCGGGTGCGTTTCATTCAGCGGTTCCATCATTACATTTTTGAAACTTCAGGAGTTAATGACTACTCGCCCAGTTATATTCCCAGCTGGCCGATTCATCATCGCTGCCACCTTGGTGAGCGTTATTGGAGTTGGCGGGTGGGTTGTTTCATCACTTGGAACAACACCATTGCTAGTTCTGGCCGGTTTGTCTTTGCTCTTTGGTGTTCTCTTCGTGTTACCTGTTGGTGGCGCCGATGTTCCAATTGTTATCTCACTATTGAATGCATTTACTGGTCTAACCGTGGCAGCAAGTGGATATGTACTTGATTCAGTTCTATTGATCATCGCCGGAACTTTAGTTGGAGCATCAGGTACAATCTTGACTCGCAAAATGGCTGAGGCAATGGGACGTTCATTATTTGGAACTCTCTTTGGTGCATTCACTGCAAAGCCACAAGATACATCCGGTTCTGCAGAAGAACGACCAGTTCGTTCGGGTTCACCTGATGACGTTGCAATCTTGCTCAACTACGCACGTCGTGTAGTGATTGTTCCTGGATTTGGTTTAGCAGTTGCACAAGCTCAGCACACGGTTCGCGAACTTGCAGATATGTTGATTGCTAAGGGCATTGACGTTGCATATGGAATTCACCCAGTTGCAGGTCGTATGCCAGGACACATGAATGTTTTGCTTGCAGAAGCAAATGTTCCTTACGAGCAGTTAGCAGAAATGGATGAAGTTAATCCAACATTTGGCCAAACTGATGTGGCCATTGTTATTGGAGCTAACGATGTTGTTAACCCAGCTGCGCAAACGTCACCAGGTTGCCCAATTTATGGAATGCCAATTTTGGAAGTTAATCAAGCAGCCAACATCATCTTCTTAAAGCGTTCAATGCGTCCAGGTTTTGCTGGAATTGAAAATGAACTACTTTATGATCCAAAGACCATGTTGCTATTTGGTGATGCGAAGGCTTCACTAACAAAGGTTGTTTCAGCACTCAAGGCGCTCTAATTCCAACTTGCTGGTAGTTGAATGTTCAACTAACCTTGGCTGAGGAAAAGGGAGAGATTAAATGCCTGCAGTCAGTGTTGCCGATATAACTATTTTGCCACGCGTTGCTGAAGTGGCTGGTGCGCGTGCTCGTTCGGTAAAAAGCATCACTACTGCGCCTCAAGGATTTGAAGGTGAAGGCTTCCCTGTTCGCCGTGCATTTGCTGGAGTTGATTTAGCAGAGCTTGATCCATTTATTCACCTGGATCAAATGGGTGAAGTTGAATATGCACCAGGTGAACCAAAAGGAACGCCTTGGCATCCACACCGTGGTTTTGAAACAGTTACATACATTATTGATGGAATTTTCGACCACAAAGATAACAACGGTGGTGGTGGAACAATTTCTGATGGAGATACACAATGGATGACTGCCGGTGCTGGAATTTTGCACATCGAAACTCCTCCAGAACATTTAGTAGTGAGTGGCGGACTGTTTCATGGTTTCCAACTCTGGGTAAATCTTCCTGCAGCTAAAAAATGGTCACCTCCTGCCTACCAAGATGTTCGTGCAAAAGATGTGGCTCTGCTTTCATCGCCCGATGGTGGTTCATTAATTCGTGTCATCGCTGGTGAAGTCGATGGACATGCAGGACCTGGAACTACACAAACACCAATCACATTAATTCACGCCACTATTGCAGCAGGCGCAGAACTTCGCCTGCCATGGCGCCGTGATTACAACGCACTTGTTTACACAATGGCTGGACATGGTTTTGTTGGCGATGAAGAACGCCCAGTGCACACTGGTCAATTAACAGTTTTTGGAGACGGCGACACAATCGTTGTCCGTGCAGCAAATAATCAAGAATCTCGATCTCCTGAAATGGAGTTATTTATTCTTGGCGGTGCACCAATTAAGGAACCTGTTGCATGGATGGGGCCCTTCGTAATGAATACTAAGCGCGAAGTTCTGCAAGCTTTTGAGGATTTCCAAAATGGATTATTGGGTTCTATTCCAGCTATTTACAAAGATGATGCGAAAAAGCCTTTAAATCGAAGTGGTGCCGGAAACAAACTTGGCGGGGATTCAAAGGCAGCTGACATTCATAAATCTGAAGTGCTGGATGTTCACGGAGCTCCTACTGAACTCCAAGAGGGCTAGAAGTACTGCCATACTTGCCAAATGATTTGGTGGCCAACAGAGGTTCCGACGCTCTCACATGGTCTGATTACTCTGCGCGCGCCAGAAGAGCGTGATATTCCCCAAATATTTGAAGGCGCACAAGATCCAATAATTCCAATCTTTACGCGAATTCCTTCGAATTATTCAATGGCTAATGCTGAGTTCTATGTGCGTGAGCGGTCACCGAATACATTTGCAAATCAAACCGAACTCCAACTTACAGTGCAATATGGCAATGGTGAAGATGCCCGGTTTGCTGGCGCGGTCTCTTTTCACAGCATGGATTTGCGTGAGCATGTTGCAGAAATTGGTTATTGGCTTACTGCACCCATGCGTGGGAAGGGAATTGGTAGTACAGCAACAAAACTATTGACTCAGTTTGGTTTTGAAAGCATTGGTTTTGAGCGTATCGAGGCTGTCGTTAATACTGAAAATATCGCATCACGTAAGCTTTTGGAGAATTCTGGGTATATGCTCGAAGGCATCATGCGAAAGAAATCCCGTAAAGAAGATGGAACACAGTTGGACATGGCCCTTTATGCCGCCATACGCGAAGAATGGCAAGGAGCATAAATGGAAGGTCTAGCAGTTATTGTCACGATCCTCTTCACTCTTGCAATTATCTCTGGCCCTATTGGAATCGCGATTGCAAGAATTAAGACTAAATCCTTTATTACTTTAATCATTAAGCGAATTTTTCATGGAATATTTATCGCATTAGGCACAATTGTTGGTGCGCAGTGGCTATTGATTCCTGGACTTCCACTCACTCCACGTTTAATTGGTTTATCGTCGTTGTGCTTATGTTATGTCGGAGCACGCGATGAATATTTCCCACGTTTTAGAATTCTAAAACGTGATGGTCGCAGCAATGGAAAAGATGGGCATGGCCCAACAGGGCAGCATTAATAGAAAGTAAGCATTCTTCATTGCTCATTCGTCGTGGAGGTGCCGGGAATCGAACCCGGGTCCTTCGGTGCAAAAACAGGGCTTCTACGGGCGTAGTGTGATTAACGCTTTCTCAGTCCCGAAGTTTCTCCACACGACTCTTCGACGAACTCAGTTGCAAAACTGTTC